>NZ_JBSFUU010000019.1:0-67338 GCF_053591955.1 Streptomyces sp. NPDC002845
ACACCGCACTGTCCGGCCCACCCCCGGACACCGCACTGTCCGGCCCACCCCCGGACACCGCACTGTCCGGCCCACCCCCGGACACCGCACTGTCCCGCCCACCCCCGGAACACTCCCACTCGGGGGGTCTGGGGGCGCAGCCCCCAGCGGGGGTCCGGGGCGGAGCCCCGGGGATGGGACGGGTAGGGGCGGCGGGGGCGACACCAATGCGTACTGGTGCGCAAACCGTCACCTTTACGCTCCACGAACGGTGGCGACGCGAGGGTGTACGGCACAATGACCAGTGCCCCACGACCCCTTCGAAGCTACGGAAAAGACGTGATGAGCAAGACGACGGTCAGGGACGTCTCCACCGAGCCGGAACAGCCGGAGCAGCCGGAACACGCCGACACCCCACGCACGGTGGGCGGCAGCCGCGCCTTCGCGATCATGCTGCTGATCACCGGCGCGGCCGGCCTGCTGGCGTCCTGGGTCATCACGATCGACAAGTTCAAGCTGCTCGAAGACCCGGACTTCACCCCGGGCTGCAGCCTCAACCCGGTCGTGTCCTGCGGCAACATCATGAAGAGCGACCAGGCCTCCGTCTTCGGGTTCCCCAACCCGATGCTCGGCCTCGTCGCCTACGGCATCGTCATCTGCGTCGGCATGAGCCTGCTCGCCCGGGCCACGTTCCCGCGCTGGTACTGGCTCACCCTCAACGCGGGCATGCTCTTCGGCGTCGGATTCGTGACCTGGCTCCAGTACCAGTCGCTGTACAACATCAACTCGCTGTGCCTGTGGTGCTGCCTGGCCTGGGTCGCCACGATCATCATGTTCTGGTATGTGACGTCGTCCAACATCCGCAACGGCCTGCTGCCCGCGCCGGGCTGGCTGAAGGGCTTCTTCGGCGAGTTCACCTGGGTCCTGCCGGTCCTGCACATCGGCATCATCGGCATGCTGATCCTGACCCGCTGGTGGGACTTCTGGACCAGCTGACGGCCCCGCCGTCCCGGGCCACCCCCCAGGGCTGACGGCGTTGTCAGTGGGGTGACATAGGGTTTCGTACGTGGAGCCCGACCTGTTCACCGCAGCCGCAGAAGAACGCCAGGAGAAGGACCCCGCCGGCAGTCCCCTGGCGGTGCGCATGCGCCCGCGCACCCTCGACGAGGTCGTGGGCCAGCAGCATCTGCTGAAGCCCGGCTCACCCCTGCGCAGACTGGTCGGCGAGGGCTCCGGCGGTCCGGCCGGTCCCTCCTCGGTGATCCTCTGGGGCCCGCCGGGCACGGGCAAGACGACCCTGGCGTACGTCGTCTCCAAGGCCACCAACAAGCGCTTCGTGGAGCTCTCCGCGATCACCGCCGGCGTCAAGGAGGTCCGCGCGGTCATCGACGGCGCCCGCCGCGCCACCGGCGGCTTCGGCAAGGAGACCGTCCTCTTCCTCGACGAGATCCACCGCTTCAGCAAGGCCCAGCAGGACTCCCTGCTCCCGGCGGTCGAGAACCGCTGGGTGACGCTGATCGCGGCGACCACGGAGAACCCGTACTTCTCGGTGATCTCGCCCCTGCTGTCCCGCTCCCTGCTCCTCACCCTCGAACCGCTCACGGACGACGACCTGCGCGGCCTCCTGCGCCGCGCCCTGACCGACGAGCGCGGCCTCAAGGGCGCCGTCACCCTCCCCGAGGACACCGAGGAACACCTGCTGCGCATCGCCGGCGGCGACGCCCGCCGGGCCCTCACCGCCCTGGAGGCCGCGGCCGGGGCCGCCCTCGACAAGGGCGGGACGGAGGTCGGCCTGACGACGCTGGAGGAGACCGTCGACCGCGCCGCCGTCAAATACGACCGCGACGGCGACCAGCACTACGACGTGGCCAGCGCCCTGATCAAGTCCATCCGCGGCTCCGACGTCGACGCGGCGCTGCACTACCTGGCCCGGATGATCGAGGCCGGCGAGGACCCCCGCTTCATCGCCCGCCGCCTCATGATCTCCGCCAGCGAGGACATCGGCCTCGCCGATCCGAACGCGCTGCCGATAGCCGTCGCCGCCGCCCAGGCCGTCGCCATGATCGGTTTCCCCGAGGCAGCCCTCACTCTCAGCCACGCCACCATCGCCCTGGCCCTCGCCCCCAAGTCCAATGCCGCGACGACCGCGATCGGCGCCGCCATGGAAGACGTACGCAAGGGCCACGCGGGACCCGTACCGATGCACCTGCGCGACGGCCACTACAAGGGCGCGGCCAAGCTCGGCCACGCGCAGGGGTATGTCTACCCGCACGACCTGCCCGAGGGCATCGCCACCCAGCAGTACGCCCCGGACGCCCTCAAGGACCGGGAGTACTACACGCCGACCCGCCACGGCGCCGAGGCACGCTACGCGGACGCGGTGGAGTGGACCAGGAAGCACCTCGGTCGAGGGCGGTCCTGACCACCCTGTAGACTTCCTGCAGCGCTGCGTCCCGTGTCCGGCACCTCCGAGAAGGTGGAGCCGGCACCACCAGAACGGGACATCCAGCCGGAGCCCCCGCCCTCCAGCGGGGATTCCAGGAGCGTCGCGCACCGTCGAAGGTGTCGCGGGCAGCCCACCACCCTCCCGGCCTCCGGGACACGGTCGGTGGGCCACTCGCGTGCTGCACGTATGTGCCCAGACCAGGGAGCGGCTGCCCAGCAGGTCCGACCGACCGGACCCGCGGGGTTTCCCAGGCTGCGGATGCGACCTCCCCTAACCCTGGTGAAGCCGTATTCACATCAGAAACACGAGGTGTTTGGTTCATGGCGAACCAGTCCCGCCCCAAGGTCAAGAAGTCGCGTGCCCTCGGCATCGCGCTGACCCCGAAGGCCGTCAAGTACTTCGAGGCCCGCCCCTACCCGCCGGGTGAGCACGGCCGCGGCCGCAAGCAGAACTCGGACTACAAGGTCCGTCTGCTGGAGAAGCAGCGTCTGCGCGCGCAGTACGACGTGTCCGAGCGCCAGCTCGTCCGCGCCTACGAGCGTGCCTCCAAGGTCCAGGGCAAGACCGGTGAGGCCCTGATCATCGAGCTGGAGCGTCGTCTCGACGCCCTGGTCCTGCGTTCGGGCATCGCCCGCACGATCTACCAGGCCCGCCAGATGGTCGTCCACGGCCACATCGAGGTCAACGGCCACAAGGTCGACAAGCCCTCCTTCCGCGTCAAGCCCGACGACGTCGTGATGGTCCGCGAGCGCAGCCGCCAGAAGCCGCTGTTCGAGGTCTCCCGCGAGGGTGGCTTCGCCGCCGACGGCGAGACCCCGCGCTACCTCCAGGTGAACCTCAAGGCCCTGGCGTTCCGCCTGGACCGTGAGCCGAACCGCAAGGAGATCCCGGTGATCTGCGACGAGCAGCTCGTCGTCGAGTACTACGCCCGTTGATCCTTTAGTCACCGGGCGCGGTACTTCCCGCGCAGCAGCCCGTCGTCCCTCCCGTCCCTCGTGGCGGGCGGGACGGCGGGCTCTCGCGTTCCTGAGCGGCGCTGAGCAGCGCTGAGCGGGATCGGACGGGGAGCCGGTAATGCGGTACGGAGTGGCACCCCCGGCGCGATAGGCTCGGGGACACTGACTTTCCGGGTTTCCGAAGTCGCAGGCATGTTCCAGAGAGCGGGTGCACACAGTGTCCGGTGGAGAGGTGGCCGGGATCCTGGTGGCCGTCTTCTGGGCGATCCTGGTCTCCTTCCTCGCCGTGGCGCTGGCGAGGTTGGCCCAGACGCTCAGGGCGACCACCAAGCTCGTCGCGGACGTGACCGACCAGGCCGTCCCGCTCCTCGCCGACGCCTCCGCGGCCGTACGCTCCGCACAGAACCAGATCGACCGCGTGGACGCCATCGCATCCGACGTCCAGGAGGTCACCTCGAACGCGTCGGCGCTCTCCACGACTGTCGCGTCCACCTTCGGCGGCCCGCTGGTGAAGGTGGCGGCGTTCGGCTACGGCGTCCGCCGGGCCCTCGGCGGCCGCCGAGAGGACGTGCCCGCCAGGACGCCCCGACGTACCGTGATCGTGGGCCGCACCGTTCCGGCCAAGCGGCGCGAGAAGCGGAACAACCGGAACAAGAAGGACTGACGCAGCGATGTTCCGCCGTACCTTCTGGTTCACCACGGGCGTCGCCGCCGGTGTGTGGGCCACCACCAAGGTCAACCGCAAGCTCAGGCAGCTGACCCCCGAGCACCTCGCCACGCAGGCCGCGAACAAGACGATCGAGGCCGGCCACCGGTTCAAGGACCGCGCGGTGGGCTTCGCACTCGACGTCCGCGACGGCATGGCCCAGCGGGAATCCGAACTGGGGGAGGCGCTGGGCATCAACGAGAACCCCGAACTCCCCGCACCCCGGCGGTACGCCGCCATCGAGAACCGCAGCAACCCGAAGTACGTCGACAGGACGACGTACTCGTACAACCGGAATGAGGACCACTGATGGAGTCGGCTGAAATCCGCCGCCGCTGGCTGAGCTTCTTCGAGGAGCGCGGTCACACCGTCGTCCCTTCGGCGTCGCTCATCGCGGACGACCCGACTCTGCTGCTGGTCAACGCGGGCATGGTGCCGTTCAAGCCGTACTTCCTCGGTGAGGTCACGCCGCCCGCCCCGCGCGCCACCAGTGTGCAGAAGTGCGTCCGTACGCCCGACATCGAAGAGGTCGGCAAGACCACTCGGCACGGCACGTTCTTCCAGATGTGCGGCAATTTCTCCTTCGGCGACTACTTCAAGGAAGGCGCCATCAAGCTCGCCTGGGAGCTGCTCACCTCGCCCCAGGACAAGGGCGGTTACGGCCTGGAGCCGGAGAAGCTCTGGGTCACCGTGTACCTGGAGGACGACGAGGCCGAGCGCATCTGGCACGAGGTCGTCGGCGTGCCCAAGGAGCGCATCCAGCGCCTCGGCAAGGCGGACAACTACTGGTCGATGGGCGTCCCGGGCCCCTGCGGCCCGTGTTCCGAGATCAACTACGACCGGGGCCCGGAGTTCGGCGTAGAGGGCGGCCCTGCCGTCAACGACGAGCGGTACGTGGAGATCTGGAACCTGGTCTTCATGCAGTACGAGCGGGGCGAGGGCACCTCGAAGGAGGACTTCGAGATCCTCGGTGACCTGCCGAGCAAGAACATCGACACGGGCCTGGGCCTGGAGCGGCTTGCCATGATTCTGCAGGGCGTGCAGAACATGTACGAGATCGACACCTCCATGGCCGTCATCAACAAGGCCACCGAGCTCACCGGTGTCCGCTACGGCCAGGCCAAGGCCTCCGACGTCTCCCTTCGCGTCGTCACCGACCACATCCGCACCGCCGTGATGCTCATCGGTGACGGCGTCACCCCCGGCAACGAGGGCCGCGGCTATGTGCTGCGCCGCATCATGCGCCGCGCCATCCGCAACATGCGCCTCCTCGGCGCCACCGGCCCCGTCGTCAAGGACCTCATCGACGTCGTCATCGGGATGATGGGCCAGCAGTACCCCGAGCTCATCACCGACCGCGAGCGCATCGAGAAGGTCGCCCTCGCCGAGGAGAACGCCTTCCTCAAGACGCTGAAGGCCGGCACGAACATCCTCGACACCGCCGTGACCGAGACCAAGGCCGGCGGTGGCGCGGTCCTCGCCGGTGACAAGGCCTTCCTGCTCCACGACACCTGGGGCTTCCCGATCGACCTCACCCTCGAAATGGCCGCCGAGCAGGGCCTTTCGGTGGACGAGGACGGCTTCCGGCGCCTGATGAAGGAGCAGCGGGAGCGCGCCAAGGCCGATGCCCGGGCCAAGAAGACCGGCCACGCCGACCTCGGCGCCTACCGCGAGATCGCCGACAGCTCCGGCGAGACCGACTTCATCGGCTACTCGGACACCGAGGGCGAGTCCAGGGTCGTCGGCATCCTCGTCGACGGCGTCTCCTCCCCGGCCGCCACCGAGGGCGACGAGGTCGAGATCGTCCTCGACCGCACCCCGTTCTACGCCGAGGGCGGCGGCCAGATCGGCGACACCGGCCGGATCAAGGTCGACTCCGGTGCCGTCATCGAGGTCCGCGACTGCCAGAAGCCGGTTCCGGGCGTGTACGTCCACAAGGGCGTCGTCCAGGTCGGCGAGGTGACCGTGGGTGCCACGGCCCACGCCTCGATCGACTCCCGCCGCCGCACGGCCATCGCCCGCGCCCACTCGGCCACGCACCTCACCCACCAGGCCCTGCGCGACGCCCTCGGCCCCACGGCCGCCCAGGCCGGTTCCGAGAACCAGCCCGGCCGCTTCCGCTTCGACTTCGGCTCCCCGTCCGCCGTCCCGACGGCCGTGATGACCGACGTCGAACAGAAGATCAACGAGGTGCTCGCCCGCGATCTCGACGTCCGCGCCGACGTCATGGGCATCGACGAGGCCAAGAAGCAGGGCGCCATCGCCGAGTTCGGCGAGAAGTACGGCGAGCGCGTCCGCGTCGTCACCATCGGCGACTTCTCCAAGGAGCTGTGCGGCGGCACGCACGTCCACAACACCGCCCAGCTCGGCCTGGTCAAGCTGCTCGGAGAGTCGTCCATCGGCTCCGGCGTACGCCGGATCGAGGCCCTGGTAGGCGTCGACGCCTACAACTTCCTCGCCCGTGAGCACACGGTCGTCGCCCAGCTCCAGGAGCTGATCAAGGGACGCCCGGAGGAGCTCCCGGAGAAGGTCTCCGCCATGCTCGGCAAGCTGAAGGACGCCGAGAAGGAGATCGAGAAGTTCCGCGCCGAGAAGGTGCTCCAGGCCGCCGCCGGTCTCGCCGAGTCCGCCAAGGACGTGCGCGGCGTCGCTCTCGTGACCGGCCAGGTCCCGGACGGCACCACCGCCGACGACCTGCGCAAGCTGGTCCTCGACGTGCGCGGCCGCATCCAGGGCGGACGGGCCGCCGTGGTCGCCCTGTTCACCGTGGCGAACGGCAAGCCGCTGACGGTCATCGCCACCAACGAGGCCGCTCGCGAGCGCGGCCTCAAGGCCGGCGACCTGGTCCGCACCGCCGCCAAGACTCTCGGCGGCGGCGGTGGCGGCAAGCCGGACGTCGCCCAGGGCGGAGGCCAGAACCCGGCCGCCGTCGGCGATGCCGTGGACGCCGTCGAGCGGCTCGTGGCGGACACGGCCAAGTGAGCGCGGACAGTCGGGCGAACGACGACGGTCCGGTCATGCGCCGAGGCCGCCGGCTGGCGATCGACGTCGGGGACGCCCGTATCGGGGTCGCCTCGTGCGACCCCGACGGGATCCTCGCCACTCCCGTCGAGACGGTCCCGGGCCGCGACATCCCGGCGGCTCAGCGCCGGTTGAAGCAACTCGTCGAGGAGTACGAACCGATCGAGGTCGTGGTTGGCCTCCCTCGCTCCCTCAAGGGGGGCGAGGGCCCGGCCGCGGCCAAGGTTCGCGGCTTCGCCCAGCAACTGGCCCGCATGATCGCGCCCGTTCCGGTGAGACTCGTCGACGAGAGGATGACCACGGTGACGGCCAGTCAGGGCCTGCGTGCCTCGGGCGTGAAGTCCAAGAAGGGACGGTCCGTCATCGACCAGGCGGCCGCGGTCGTGATCCTGCAACAGGCCCTGGAATCCGAACGGGTGTCAGGTAAAGCTCCGGGCGAGGGCGTCGAAGTGGTCATCTGATCGCGATACGGTAACGTTCCGCGCGATTGCGGCGCTGTTCGAACAGCAGCCGCACAACAAGAGGCGGAACGGTAGCGGTGCTGTGAGCATCGCGTGGTTGGCCGCCTCGCGGCTCTAGGGGATCGATGACTGAGTATGGCCGGGGCCAGGGCTCCGAACCGTGGCATCCCGAGGACCCGTTGTACGGGGACGACGGATGGGGAGGACAGCAGGCCCACGCAGGCCGGCAGTCCCCCTACGGCGGCCAGCCGCAGCACTATCCAGAGCAGTCGCAGCAACAGTACGGCGACTGGGGCACCGGCCAGCAGGCCGGATACGGACAGGCGCAGCAGCAGTACCAGCAGTACCCCGAACAGGCCCAGCAGTACCCCGAACAGACTCAGCAGTACCCTGAACAGGTCCAGCAGTACCCCGAGCAGGCCCAGCAGCCGTACCACCACGGCGGCTGGGACACCGGCACACACACCCACGTCCCGTACGGCGCCGACCCGGCCGACCCCTACGCAGGCCAGAACGCCGCGTACGGAGGTGGACAGCACGACTACTACGGCACGCCCGACGCGTATCCGCCGCCGGAGCCCCCGGCGCGCCGCCGCGCCGCGCCGGAGCCGGAGCCGGAGCCGGAGCAGACCGACTGGGATCCCGGGCCCGACCAGGGCGAGCACGCGTTCTTCGCGGGTGGCGCCGACGACGAGGACGACCCCCGCGACCGCGGCGGACGCGGTGACCGGCGGGGCCGGGGCGGCAAGACCGGCAAGAAGCGCCGCAACGGCTGCGCCTGCCTGGTGGTGGCCCTCGTCTTCACCGGTGGCCTCGGCGGGGCCACCTATTTCGGCTACCAGTTCTACCAGGACCGTTTCGGCGAAGCCCCCGATTACGTGGGGGACGGCACGAGCGAGAAGGTGACCGTCACCATCGCCAAGGGCGCGGGCGGTTATGTGATCGGGCAGGAACTGAAGAAGGCCGGTGTGGTCAAGAGCGTCGACGCGTTCGTGGCCGCGCAGGCGCAGCACCCGGAGGGGGAGACGATCCAGGCGGGCGTCTACGTCCTCAGCATGGAAATGTCCGCCGAGAGCGCCCTCGCCCTCATGCTCGATCCCAAGAGCCGTAACAACATGATCGTCGCCGAGGGCCTGCGCAATTCCAAGATCTACGCGGAGATCGACAAGCGCCTCGACCTGAAGGCGGGCACGACCGCGGGGGTTGCCAAGAAGGAATGGCCGACCCTCGGCCTGCCGGAGTGGGCGAACGACAACGAGGACATCAAGGACCCGCTGGAAGGATTCCTCTACCCTTCCAGCTATCCCGTGTCCAAGGACATGAAGCCCAAGGAAGTCCTGCAGGAAATGGTCGACTTCTCCAAGCAGAAGTACGAGGAATTCGGCCTGGAGGAGAAGGCGAAGGAGCTGGACCTGGACACGCCGCTTCAGGTTCTCACCGTGGCGAGCCTGGTCCAGGCCGAGGGCAAGTACCAGAAGGACTTCGAAAAGGTAGCGAGGGTCGTCTACAACCGGCTGAAGACGGACAACACCGAGACGTACGGCCTGCTCGACTTCGACTCGACGGTGAACTACCTGAAGGGCGAGTCCAAGCTCGCCACGGGTTCGGTCGACGAATTGCGGCAGATCGACGACCCGTACAACACGTACAAGATCAAGGGGCTGCCGCCCGGACCGATCAACAACCCGGGCGAGCTGGCGATCGAGGCCTCCCTCGAGCCCGCCGAGGGAAACTGGTACTACTTCGTCTCGGTCAACGAGGACGAGACCCTCTTCGCCGAGACCAACGAAGAACACAACCGCAACCGCCAGAAGTACCTCGAAGAGCAGAACGGACAATGAGCGCCACGCACACCAAGCGCCGAGCCGCCGTCCTCGGTTCCCCCATCGCCCACTCCCTCTCCCCGGTGCTGCACCGGGCCGCCTACGCGGAACTGGGGCTCGGCGACTGGTCGTACGACCGTTTCGAGGTCGACGAGGGGACGCTGCCCGGGTTCGTCGAGCAGCTCGGCCCCGAGTGGGCGGGGCTGTCGCTGACCATGCCGCTCAAGCGGGCCGTCATCCCGCTGCTGGACGGGATCAGCGAGACGGCGACCTCGGTCGAGGCCGTCAACACGGTCGTGTTCACCGAGGACGGACGGCGCGTCGGCGACAACACCGACATCCCCGGGATGGTCGCCGCCCTCCGGGAGCGCGGCATCGAGCAGGTGGACTCCGCGGCGATCCTCGGCGCGGGCGCCACCGCGTCCTCCGCACTGGCCGCGCTCGCCCGGATCTGCACCGGCGAGGTCGTCGTGTACGTACGCAGCGAGGCGCGCGCCGCCGAGATGCGGCAGTGGGGCGAGCGGCTGGACGTCGAGGTGCGTACGGCGGACTGGGCGGACGCCGGGCGGGCCCTGCACGCGCCGCTCGTGATCGCCACGACCCCGGCGGGCGCCACGGACGCCCTGGCACCGGCCGTACCGGAGCGGCCCGCGACCCTCTTCGACGTGCTGTACGACCCGTGGCCGACCGACCTCGCGGCGCGCTGGTCGGCGTACGGCGGTGCCGTCGTCAGTGGCCTCGACCTGCTCGTGCACCAGGCTGTGCTGCAGGTCGAGCAGATGACGGGGCGCACGCCGGCACCGGTGGACGCCATGCGGAAGGCGGGGGAGCAGGCGCTGGCGGCCCGCCACGTCTGACGGGCCGCGCCCGACCTGACCCACCCGACCTGACCGAGTCGCGTCCGTCTGATGGACCTGCGACCGGCCCGGGGGCCCGGACGTGGGAGGATCGGAGGAGGCGGGCCAGGGCCGCGCACCCGGTCGCGCCGTCGCCGTACGCGAGGACGTGCGTACGCAGGGCAGTACCAGGGCGCGAGCATGAGGAGCACCGTTGAGCAGGTTGCGCTGGCTGACCGCGGGGGAGTCCCACGGTCCCGCACTTGTCGCGACGCTGGAGGGACTTCCCGCCGGCGTGCCGATCACCACGGACATGGTGGCGGACCATCTGGCCCGACGGCGTCTCGGCTACGGACGCGGTGCGCGGATGAAGTTCGAGCGCGACGAGGTCACCTTCCTCGGCGGCGTGCGCCACGGCCTCACCCTCGGCTCCCCGGTCGCCATCATGGTGGGCAACACCGAGTGGCCCAAGTGGGAGCAGGTCATGGCGGCCGACCCGGTCGACCCGGAGATCCTCGCCGGCCTCGCCCGCAACGCGCCGCTGACCCGTCCGCGTCCCGGCCACGCCGATCTGGCGGGCATGCAGAAGTACGGCTTCGACGAGGCCCGGCCGATCCTGGAGCGCGCCTCCGCCCGGGAGACGGCGGCCCGCGTGGCACTGGGCGCGGTGGCCCGGTCGTACCTGAAGGAGACGGCCGGTATCGAGGTCGTCAGCCACGTCGTCGAGCTGGCCGCCGCCAAGGCGCCGTACGGCGTCTACCCCAAGCCCTCGGACGTCGAGAAGCTGGACGCCGACCCGGTGCGCTGCCTGGACGCGGACGTGTCGAAGGCGATGGTCGCGGAGATCGACCAGGCCCACAAGGACGGCGACACCCTCGGCGGAGTGGTCGAGGTCCTGGCGTACGGCGTGCCGGTCGGCCTCGGCTCGCACGTGCACTGGGACCGGCGCCTCGACGCCCGGCTGGCGGCGGCGCTCATGGGCATCCAGGCCATCAAGGGCGTCGAGGTCGGCGACGGGTTCGACCTCGCGCGGGTGCCGGGCTCGAAGGCGCACGACGAGATCCTCACCACCGACGAGGGCATCAAGCGGGCGACCGGGCGCTCCGGCGGCACCGAGGGCGGCCTGACCACCGGTGAGCTGCTGCGGGTGCGGGCCGCGATGAAGCCGATCGCGACCGTGCCGCGCGCGCTGAGGACCGTCGACGTGGTCACGGGCGATCCCACACAGGCCCACCACCAGCGCTCCGACGTGTGCGCGGTCCCGGCGGCCGGCATCGTCGCCGAGGCGATGGTGGCGCTGGTGCTGGCCGACGCGGTGGCGGAGAAGTTCGGCGGCGACTCGGTGCCCGAGACCCGCCGCAACGTACGGTCGTACCTCGACAGCCTGGCGATCCGGTGAGCGCTGTGCCCCTGGTCGTCCTGGTCGGTCCGATGGGCGTCGGCAAGTCCACCGTCGGGCGGCTGCTCGCCGAGCGGCTCGGCGTCGGCTTCCGGGACACCGACGACGACATCGTGGCCGCCGAGGGCCGGACCATCGCCGAGATCTTCGTGGACGAGGGCGAGGGCGCCTTCCGCGCGATCGAGAAGCGGACGGTGCGCGAGGCACTCGCCGAGCACGACGGAGTGCTCGCCCTCGGCGGCGGCGCGGTCCTCGACGAGGACACGCGCGCGCTGCTCGCCGGCCGGAGTGTCGTCTACCTCTCGATGGACGTCGAGGAGGCGGTCAGGCGCACCGGCCTGAACGTGGCCCGGCCGCTGCTCGCCATCAACCCGCGCAAGCAGTGGCGCGAGCTGATGGAGGCCCGCCGGCACCTGTACACCGAGGTCGCCGACGCGGTCGTGGCCACCGACGGCCGTACGCCCGAAGAGGTCGCCCAAGCCGTCCTGGACGCACTGGAGTTGGCTGCATCTCCCGGGGGACGACCCCCGGACCCCCGGCAGGAGAACGCGATGGCGAACCAGGTGACAAGAATTCAGGTCGGCGGCACGGCGGGCACCGAGCCGTACGAGGTCCTGGTGGGCCGTCAGCTCCTGGGTGAGCTGGGCGGGTTGATCGGCGACCGGGTGAAGCGGGTCGCCGTGATCCACCCCGAGGCGCTCGCCGAGACCGGTGAGGCGCTCCGGGCCGACCTGGCGGAGCAGGGCTACGAGGCCGTCGCCATCCAGGTGCCCAACGCGGAGGAGGCCAAGACCGCCGAGGTCGCCGCCTACTGCTGGAAGGCGCTCGGACAGTCCGGGTTCACGCGTACCGACGTGATCGTCGGCGTCGGCGGCGGGGCCACCACGGACCTCGCCGGGTTCGTGGCCGCGACCTGGCTGCGCGGAGTGCGCTGGATCGCCGTCCCCACCACCGTGCTGGCCATGGTCGACGCGGCCGTGGGCGGCAAGACCGGCATCAACACCGCCGAGGGCAAGAACCTCGTGGGCGCCTTCCACCCGCCGGCGGGTGTGCTGTGCGACCTGGCCGCGCTGGACTCCCTCCCGGTCAACGACTACGTCTCCGGGCTCGCCGAGATCATCAAGGCCGGGTTCATCGCCGACCCGGTGATCCTGGAGCTGATCGAGGTCGACCCGCAGGCCGCCCGCAGCCCTCAGGGCCCGCACACCGCCGAGCTGATCGAGCGGTCCATCAAGGTCAAGGCCGAGGTGGTCTCCGGCGACCTGAAGGAGTCGGGCCTGCGGGAGATCCTCAACTACGGGCACACCCTGGCGCACGCCATCGAGAAGAACGAGCGCTACAAGTGGCGCCACGGAGCGGCCGTCTCGGTCGGCATGCACTTCGCCGCCGAACTCGGCCGTCTGGCGGGCCGGTTGGACGACGCGACCGCCGACCGCCACCGTACGGTCCTGGAGTCGGTGGGTCTGCCGCTGCACTACCGTCACGACCAGTGGCCCAAGCTGCTGGAGACGATGAAGGTCGACAAGAAGTCCCGCGGCGACCTGCTGCGCTTCATCGTCCTCGACGGACTGGCCAAGCCCACCGTGCTGGAGGGCCCCGACCCGGCCGTGCTGCTCGCCGCGTACGGCGAGGTGGGGCAGTAACGCCCGCGGCGGTAAGTCCCGCTCCGGCACCGTAGGCCCGATTCGCCTTGTGGCCAGGGGCACTTCGGGCCGCTCCCGGCCGCTCACCAAACTGCGGCCGGGGGCGGTACCGTTCGGATGGGGGTACCCCCACGCTCTTTTGGCTGTGGGGGAGAGCGGACTTTCCGCCTGCCAGCGCCAATGTGACTGTACGAGACGGAGTGGCACCGGATGCAGCACGCAGTGGGAGCTCCGCTGCCGCCGCCCCACCAGACGGGGCACGGGCCGGGGACCGGCTGGTCGTCGGCCGCACACCACCCGGGACACCCGGGGCCCGCGCCGACGACCCCGCCCACCCCGGGCTTCACCCCGGGGCCCGTCCCGCCCGGGGCTCCGCACATCCCGCAGCACCCTGTGCCGCCGCACCCGGCCTCCGCCCCGCACACCGCTTCCGCCCCGCCGTCGCGGGACACCACCGGCCATGTGCAGCTCCCGCCCGGCGGTCCCGTCGCCGTGCCGAGCACCCCGCCCGCCGACACCACGTCCACCACGCTCGCGGTGCTGCTCATCGGCCCCGCCGGCGCCGGCAAGACGAGCGTCGCCAAGTACTGGGCGGACCACCGCCGGGTGCCCACGGCGCACATCAGCCTCGACGACGTCCGCGAATGGGTGCGCTCGGGCTTCGCCGACCCGCAGTCCGGGTGGAACGACAACTCCGAGGCGCAGTATCGTCTCGCCCGCCGTACCTGCGGCTTCGCCGCCCGCAACTTCCTGGCCAACGGCATCTCCTGCATCCTCGACGACGCCGTCTTCCCCGACCGCCCTGTCGTCGGCCTCGGCGGCTGGAAGCGGCATGTGGGCCCCGGGCTGCTGCCCGTCGTCCTCCTGCCCGGCCTGGAGATAGTGCTGGAGCGCAACGCCGAGCGGTCGGGCAACCGCCGACTCTCGGATGAGGAGGTCGCCCGCATCCACGGCCGCATGGCGGGCTGGTACGGGTCGGGGTTGCCGATCATCGACAACTCCCAGCTTGATGTGCCGTCCACGGCCAGGGTTCTGGACGATGTCCTGGCAAGGTCGATCGCAAGCCCCCCGAAGTGGTAAACACAGGGGACTGAGCCAACCCCAAAGGGGCGCGGGGCTGTGTCAATATGCGGCTCCGCCGCGTGGGCGCGATCAACCCGCACCGCCCCGCAGACGGCAAACAACAGACAGCCGCACCCCCGTCCCCGATCGGCCCCCTTCCCAACCCGCACAATCCAGCTACCGCCCACTCGGTCGACCCCAACCGGCACAAACCCGGCGGAACCCATACGCTCGGCTCATGTCAGAGGTGTACGCGGCCCGGCGGGCGAGGCTACGGGAACGGTTCAACGCGGGCGGCAGTGCGACGGCACTGGTCACCCGGTCTGCCAACGTGCGCTATCTCACGGGGGCGGCCCCGCGCGGCGCGGTTCTGCTGCTGGGCAAGGGCGAGGACGTACTGCTCTGTGGGCGCCCGCCGAACGAGGAGACCGGGGAGGGGCGACCGGACGAGGCGCTGCGTGTGCAGGCGCTGCCCGGTCCCGGTGGTGATCCGGCGGTCGCCGCCGCCGATCTTGCCGCGGGGCAGAGGGCCGAGTCCCTCGCGGTCGAGGAGCACCATCTCACCGTGTCCCGGCACCGTGCGATCGGTTCGGTGGCGCCCCGGCTGCGGCTCGCGGACCTCGGTGGCGCGGTGGAGCAGCTGAGGGTCGTCAAGGACGAGGAGGAGATCTCTTGCCTGCGGATCGGTGCGGAGATCGCCGACCAGGCGCTGGGCGAGCTGCTCGAATCGATCCTCGTCGGCCGTACCGAACGCCATCTCGCCCTCGAACTGGAGCGGCGGCTCGTCGACCACGGCGCCGACGGCCCGGCCTTCACGACATCCGTCGCCACCGGTCCGAACTCCGGCCGCCGCGGTCACCGCCCGACCGACCGGCGGGTCGAGGAGGGCGACTTCCTCTCCGTCTGCCTCGGCGCCGCGTACCGCGGCTACCGCTGCGAGATCGGCCGTACGTTCGTCATCGGCACCTCGCCCGCCGACTGGCAGATCGAGCTGTACGACCGGGTCTTCGCCGCTCAGCGCGCGGGCCGCGAGAGCCTGGCACCCGGCGCCGCCTACCGGGACGTCGACCACGCGGCCCGCCAGGTCCTGGACTCGGCGGGGTACGCGGAAGGCCTCCCCGCGCTGATGGGGCACGGTGTCGGGCTCGAAATGGAAGAGGACCCGCAGTTGGCCCCCGCGGCCATGGGTAAACTGGACGCTTGCGTGCCGGTCACCGTCGAACCGGGGGTCCACCTCCCGGGACGGGGCGGTGTCCGGATCGATGACACGCTCGTCGTCCGCCCCGAGGCGGACGGCGGACCCGAGCTACTCACCATCACGACCAAGGAGCTGCTCGCGCTCTAGCCGAGCTGTGCGCGTGCCCCGGGGTCGTCCACGTCAGTCCAGGAGATTGAAGCAACCGTGGCTTCCACGAACGACCTCAAGAACGGCATGGTGCTCAAGCTTGACGGGGGCCAGCTCTGGTCCGTCGTCGAGTTCCAGCACGTCAAGCCCGGCAAGGGCCCGGCCTTCGTGCGCACCAAGCTCAAGAACGTGCTCTCCGGCAAGGTCGTCGACAAGACCTTCAACGCCGGCGTCAAGGTCGAAACGGCCACCGTCGACAAGCGCGACATGCAGTTCTCCTACATGGACGGCGAGTACTTCGTCTTCATGGACATGGAGACCTACGACCAGCTCATGGTCGACCGGAAGGCCGTCGGCGACGCCGCCAACTTCCTCGTCGAGGGCTTCACGGCCACCGTGGCGCAGCACGAGGGCGAGGTGCTCTTCGTCGAGCTCCCGGCCGCCGTCGAGCTGACCGTCCAGGAGACCGAGCCGGGCGTCCAGGGCGACCGCTCCACCGGCGGCACCAAGCCCGCCATCCTGGAGACCGGCCACCAGATCAACGTCCCGCTCTTCATCACCACCGGTGAGAAGATCAAGGTCGACACCCGCACCAGCGACTACCTCGGCCGGGTGAACAGCTAACCGTGGCTGCCCGCAACACGGCCCGCAAGCGCGCCTTCCAGATCCTCTTCGAGGGCGACCAGCGCGGCGCCGACGTCCTGACGGTCCTCGCGGACTGGATCCGGCACTCCCGGACCGACACCCGGCAGCCGCCGGTGAGCGAGTACACGATGCAGCTGGTCGAGGGGTACGCCAAGCACGCGACCCGGATCGACGAGCTCATCGCCCAGTACGCGGTCGGCTGGACGCTCGACAGGATGCCGGTCGTCGACCGGAACATCCTGCGCCTCGGTGCCTACGAGCTGATCTGGGTCGACGAGACTCCGGACGCCGTGGTGCTCGACGAGATGGTGCAGCTGGCGAAGGAGTTCTCCACGGACGAGTCGCCCTCGTTCGTGAACGGCCTGCTCGGACGACTCAAGGACCTCAAGCCGTCGCTCCGCCGCGAGTAGCAGCCGGGTTCGCCGCGCTCCCGGCCGACACTTCCGGCCGACAGGGCGCGCTGCCAGGTCGACGGTCCGACATCCGACACACGACGTCGTAGTCGCCACGTCACAGACGCCTCAGGGCCCGCAGCATTCACCGCTGCGGGCCCTGAGGCGTCTACGCGCGTCCCTGAGGCGCTCCGAGAGTCCCGGGTGCCCAGAGGGGCGCGCGTGCCACGAGAGGGGCGTAGAGGGGCAGGGGGAGCGCTTGGAGCGGCTTCCTGGCCCCACAGCCGCCCCCGGGAGCCCTGAGCGCCGTAGAAAAACCGCCGGGGTGACCGGAACCTCTCGGCTCCGGTCACCCCGGCGGCACGTTTCTGCTGGACTTCGCCGGATAACGCTCAGCTGTCCTCGTGGGAGACCGCGCGGCGTGCGTCCGCGTCGAGGACGCCCCAGCTGATCAGCTGCTCGGTGAGGACCGACGGCGACTGGTCGTAGATGACGGCCAGGGTGCGCAGGTCGTCCTGGCGGATCGACAGCACCTTGCCGTTGTAGTCACCGCGCTGGGACTGGATCGTCGCGGCGTACCGCTGCAGTGGGCCCGCCTTCTCGGCCGGCACGTGGGCCAGGCGCTCCAGGTCCAGGACGAGCTTCGGCGGCGGCTCGGCGGCCCCGCCCGGCGTGGTGCCCGGCAGCAGCTCCTGCACCGGAACCCCGTAGAAGTCCGCCAGCTCGGCAAGGCGCTGCACGGTGACGGCGCGGTCGCCGCGCTCGTACGAACCGACCACGACCGCCTTCCAGCGTCCCTGGGACTTCTCCTCGACACCGTGGAGGGAAAGGCCCTGCTGGGTGCGGATCGCGCGGAGCTTGGCCCCGAGCTGTTTGGCGTATTCGCTGGACATATAGCTCCCGGACACTGGTCAACATGCGGCTCCGCCGCGCGGTTGGTGACTCACTGTGAGGTTACGCAGCGTTACTCTGCCCCGTCAAGCGGAATGGTCCGGACCGACTCTTCCGTGGTAATCACCGACCGGTTGCTCCAAGGGGGTGAAGGGGGTGGCCGAGGGGGTGATGTGGGACCTCTCTCCGCCCTGGTAGCGTGTATGGCGCAAATCCGACGTCCTTTAAGGTCCGTCCCGTGAGGCGGAGAAGGAGGTCCGTTTCGTATGGACACTCAAGCGTCCGATGCGCGGCCCGTTCTCGAAGGCCCCGACATCGCGCGGGTACTGACCCGCATCGCCCACGAGATCGTCGAACGCGCCAAGGGCGCCGACGACGTGGTGCTCCTCGGCATTCCGACCCGGGGAGTCTTCCTCGCCCAGCGGCTCGCCGCCAAGCTCGAGGAGATCACCGACCGCAAGATCCCGGTCGGCTCGCTCGACATCACGATGTACCGCGACGACCTGCGCATGCACCCGCCGCGTGCGCTGGCCCGCACCGAGATCCCCGCCGACGGCATCGACGGCCGCCTGGTCGTCCTCGTCGACGACGTGCTCTTCTCCGGCCGCACCATCCGCGCCGCGCTCGACTCGCTGAACGACATCGGGCGTCCGCGCGCCGTGCAGCTCGCGGTCCTCGTCGACCGTGGCCACCGCGAACTGCCCATCCGCGCCGACTACGTCGGCAAGAACCTCCCCACGTCGCTGCGGGAGACGGTCAAGGTCCAGCTCATCGAGGAGGACGGCCGGGACACCGTGCTGCTCGGTGCCAAGCAGACCACCCCGGGCGCGCAGCAGTAGCACGTACGGCTCTTCCGTACGGCCCCGACTCCGCCTCCGCGGGCCCGCCTGCCCGAATTATCCCGTTCTCCCACTCTCCCGTTCTCCCGATGAACTGCCTTACGGAGCCTGAAAGATGCAGCGTCATCTCATCTCGGCCGCCGACCTCACCCGCGACGACGCCGTCCTGATCCTCGACACCGCCGAGGAGATGGCCCGGGTCGCCGACCGGCCGATCAAGAAGCTGCCGACCCTGCGCGGCCGCACCGTCGTCAACCTTTTCTTCGAGGACTCCACCCGCACCCGGATCTCCTTCGAAGCCGCCGAGAAGCGCCTCTCCGCGGACGTCATCAACTTCTCCGCCAAGGGGTCGAGCGTGTCGAAGGGCGAGTCCCTGAAGGACACCGCCCAGACCCTCGAAGCCATGGGCGTCGACGCCGTCGTCATCCGGCACGGTGCCTCCGGAGCCCCGTACCGCCTGGCCAACTCCGGCTGGATCGACGCCGCCGTCATCAACGCGGGCGACGGCACCCACCAGCACCCCACGCAGGCCCTGCTGGACGCCTTCACCATGCGGCGCCGCCTGGTCGGCCGGGACGCCGGGATGGGCCAGGACCTCGCCGGCAAGCGCATCACGATCGTCGGCGACATCCTGCACGGCCGGGTCGCCCGCTCCAATGTCGATCTGCTGCACACCCTCGGCGCCGAGGTCACCCTCGTCGCCCCGCCCACCCTGCTGCCGGTCGGCATCGAGACCTGGCCCTGCGAGGTCTCGTACGACCTCGACAGCACGCTCCCGAAGTCCGACGCGGTGATGATGCTGCGGGTCCAGCGCGAGCGCATGAACGCCGCGTTCTTCCCGACCGAGCGCGAGTACTCGCGGCGCTACGGCCTCGACGGCGACCGCATGGCGCGGATGCCCGAGCACGCCATCGTGATGCACCCGGGCCCAATGGTCCGCGGCATGGAGATCACCGCCGAGGTCGCCGACTCGGCGCGCTGCACCGCGATCGAGCAGGTCGCCAACGGTGTGTCGGCCCGGATGGCCGTGCTGTACCTGCTGCTCGGCGGCGCGGTGTTCGACTCGAAGAACGTGCCCGCCGTCACCTCGAAGAACGTGCCTGCCGTCACCTATCCCCGTACCGAGGAGAAGTAAGAACGATGAGCAAGATTCTGATCCGTGGTGCGAAGGTGCTCGGCGGCGAGGCGCAGGACGTCCTGATCGACGGTTCGGTCATCGAGGCCGTGGGCAGCGGTCTGCCGGCCGACGGTGCCGAGGTCGTCGAGGCCGACGGCAAGGTGCTCCTCCCGGGCCTCGTCGACCTGCACACTCATCTGCGCGAGCCCGGCCGCGAGGACTCCGAGACCGTGCTGACCGGTACGCGGGCGGCGGCGAGCGGCGGCTACACGGCCGTGTTCGCCATGGCCAACACCTTCCCGGTCGCCGACACGGCCGGTGTCGTCGAGCAGGTCTACCGGCTGGGCCGGGAGCACGGGTACTGCGACGTGCAGCCGATCGGTGCCGTCACCGTCGGCCTGGAGGGCAAGAAGCTCGCCGAGCTGGGCGCGATGCACGAGTCGGCCGCCGGGGTCACCGTCTTCTCGGACGACGGCAAGTGCGTGGACGACGCCGTGATCATGCGCCGGGCGCTGGAGTACGTGAAGGCCTTCGGCGGCGTCGTCGCCCAGCACGCGCAGGAGCCGCGGCTGACCGAGGGCGCCCAGATGAACGAGGGTGTCGTCTCCGCCGAGCTGGGACTCGGGGGATGGCCCGCGGTGGCCGAAGAATCGATCATCGCCCGGGATGTACTGCTCGCCGAGCACGTCGGCTCCCGCGTCCACATCTGCCACCTGTCGACGGCGGGCTCGGTGGAGATCGTGCGCTGGGCCAAGTCCCGCGGCATGGACGTCACCGCCGAGGTCACCCCGCACCACCTGCTCCTCACCGACGAGCTCGTGCGGACGTACAACCCGGTCTTCAAGGTCAACCCGCCGCTGCGCACCGAGCGGGACGTGCTGGCCCTGCGCGAGGCGCTCGCCGACGGCACCATCGACATCGTGGCCACCGACCACGCACCGCACCCGCAGGAGGACAAGGACTGCGAGTGGGCCGCGGCCGCCATGGGCATGGTGGGGCTCGAAACCGCGCTGTCGGTGGTCCAGGAGACGATGGTGGACACCGGGCTGCTCGACTGGGCCGGGGTCGCCGAGCGCATGTCCTTCAAGCCCGCCGTGATCGGGCGGGCCAAGGGCCACGGCCGTCCCGTCTCGGCAGGTGAGCCCGCCAACCTCACCCTCGTCGACACGGCATACCGTGGGTCCGTGGACCCCGCGGGCTTCGCCTCGCGCAGCCGCAACACCCCGTACGAGGGCCGCGAGCTGCCGGGCCGTGTCACGCACACGTGGCTGCGGGGCAAGGCCACGCTCGTCGACGGGAAGCTCGCGTGACACCTCTGATCTCGATCGCCGCCGAACAGAAGTCGGCCGCAGTGACCGACTGGGCCGCTCGTGTCGGCTGGCTCGTCGGACTCGCCCTCTTCGTCGCGCTCGTCTACTGGCTGATGCGCGAGGGCTGGAAGTGGCGCGGCACGCTCCAGGGCGACCTGCCCGAGCTGCCCAGCGCGCCGGACGGGACCGGTCCGGCGAAACTGAGGATGAGCGGCCGCTACCACGGCTCCACCACCGCCGGGCAGTGGCTGGACCGGATCGTGGCCCGTGGCCTGGGCAACCGCAGCCGGGCCGAGCTCACGCTGACGGACGCGGGCCTGGACGTCGTACGCCCCTCAGCGGCGGACTTCTTCGTCCCCGTGGCCGCCCTGCGCGAGGCCCGCCTCGACAAGGGCATCGCCGGCAAGGTCCTCACCGAGGGCGGACTGCTGGTCGTGACCTGGGAACACGGCGACCGGCTGATCGACTCCGGGTTCCGCTCCGACCACGCGGCCGAGCACAACGAGTGGGTCGAGGCACTCAACCAGATGATCGACAAGACGGAAATCGACAAGACGGAAACGGAAGGCGCACGATGACGACCTCCACCAGGGGAGCCACCAGGGTTCCCGCCGTACTCGTCCTGGAGGACGGCCGGATCTTCCGCGGCCGTGCCTACGGGGCCGTGGGGGTGACCTTCGGCGAAGCGGTGTTCTCCACCGGGATGACCGGCTACCAGGAGACCCTGACCGACCCGTCGTACCACCGCCAGGTCGTCGTGATGACCGCCCCGCACGTCGGCAACACCGGCGTCAACGACGAGGACCCCGAGTCGCAGCGCATCTGGGTCTCGGGATACGTCGTACGCGACCCCGCGCGCGTGCCGTCCAACTGGCGCTCCCGGCGCTCGCTGGACGAGGAGCTGGCCCAGCAGGGCGTCGTCGGCATCAGCGGCATCGACACCCGAGCGCTCACCCGCCATCTGCGTGAGCGCGGCGCCATGCGCGTCGGCATCTTCTCCGGCAACGCGCTGCCCGACGACGGCACCATGCTCGCCGAGGTGCGCCAGGCGCCCGAGATGAAGGGCGCCAGCCTCTACGAGGAGGTGGCCACCAAGGAGTCGTACGTCGTCCCCGCCGTCGGTGAGAAGAAGTTCACCGTCGCGGCCGTGGACCTCGGCATCAAGGGCATGACCCCGCACCGCATGGCCGAGCGCGGCATCGAGGTGCATGTGCTGCCCGCGACCGCGACGGCGGACGACATCTACGCGGTCGCCCCCGACGGCGTGTTCTTCTCGAACGGTCCCGGTGACCCGGAGAAGGCCGATCACCCCGTCTCCGTGATGCGTGCCGTGCTCGAACGCAAGACGCCCCTCTTCGGCATCTGCTTCGGCAACCAGATCCTCGGCCGCGCCCTCGGCTTCGGCACGTTCAAGCTGAAGTACGGCCACCGGGGCATCAACCAGCCCGTGCAGGACCGTACGACCGGCAAGGTCGAGGTCACCGCGCACAACCACGGCTTCGCCGTCGACGCGCCGCTCGACCGCGTCTCCGATACCCCCTACGGGCGTGCCGAGGTCTCGCACGTCTGCCTGAACGACCAGGTCGTCGAAGGGCTCCAGCTCCTCGACCGGCCTGCCTTCAGCGTCCAGTACCACCCCGAAGCGGCAGCGGGCCCGCACGACGCCGCCTACCTGTTCGACCGCTTCGTATCCCTGATGGAGGGCCAGCGTGCCTAAGCGCACCGATATCCAGTCCGTCCTGGTCATCGGCTCCGGCCCGATCGTCATCGGCCAGGCCGCCGAGTTCGACTACTCCGGCACCCAGGCGTGCCGGATCCTGCGCGCCGAGGGCCTGCGGGTGATCCTGGTCAACTCCAACCCGGCGACGATCATGACCGACCCGGAGATCGCCGACGCCACGTACGTCGAGCCGATCACCCCGGAGTTCGTCGAGAAGATCATCGCCAAGGAGCGCCCCGACGCGCTGCTGCCGACCCTGGGCGGTCAGACGGCGCTGAACACGGCGATCTCGCTGCACGAGAACGGTGTCCTCGGCAAGTATGGCGTCGAACTCATCGGCGCCAACGTCGAGGCGATCCACAAGGGCGAGGACCGCGACCAGTTCAAGCTGGTCGTCGACGCGGTGCACAGCAAGATCGGGCACGGTGAGAGCGCGCGGTCGGTGATCTGCCACTCCATGGACGACGTGCTGAAGGGCGTCGACGAGCTCGGCGGGTACCCCGTCGTCGTCCGGCCATCCTTCACCATGGGCGGCGCCGGCTCCGGCTTCGCGCACGACGAGGAGGAGCTGCGCCGTATCGCCGGCCAGGGCCTGACGCTCTCGCCGACCACCGAGGTGCTCCTGGAGGAGTCCATCCTCGGCTGGAAGGAGTACGAGCTGGAGCTGATGCGCGACAAGCACGACAACGTGGTGGTCGTCTGCTCCATCGAGAACTTCGACCCCATGGGCGTGCACACCGGTGACTCGATCACGGTCGCGCCCGCGATGACCCTCACCGACCGCGAGTACCAGATCCTGAGGGACATCGGCATCGCCGTCATCCGCGAGGTCGGCGTCGACACCGGCGGCTGCAACATCCAGTTCGCCGTGAATCCTGTGGACGGCCGTGTCATCGTCATCGAGATGAACCCGCGCGTGTCGCGTTCCTCGGCGCTGGCCTCCAAGGCGACCGGTTTCCCGATCGCGAAGATCGCCGCCAAGCTGGCCGTCGGCTACACGCTCGACGAGATCCCGAACGACATCACCGAGCAGACCCCGGCCTCCTTCGAGCCGACGCTCGACTACGTGGTGGTGAAGGCGCCGCGGTTCGCCTTCGAGAAGTTCCCGAGCGCCGACTCCACGCTGACGACCACCATGAAGTCGGTCGGCGAGGCCATGGCCATCGGCCGCAACTTCACCGAGGCCTTCCAGAAGGCGCTGCGCTCGCTGGAGAAGAAGGGCAGCCAGTTCACGTTCGTGGGCGAGCCCGGCGACAAGGCGCTTCTCCTGGCAGAGGCGGTGCGGCCGACGGACGGGCGCGTCAACGCCGTCATGCAGGCCATCCGCGCGGGCGCCACGCCCGAGGAGGTCTTCGAGGCCACGAAGATCGACCCGTGGTTCGTCGACCAGCTCTTCCTGATCAAGGAGGTCGCGGACGAGCTGGCCGAGGCGGACAAGCTCGGTCCCGAGCTGCTGGCCGAGGCCAAGCGGCACGGGTTCTCCGACTCCCAGATCGGCGAGATCCGCGGGCTGCGCGAGGACGTCGTGCGCGAGGTGCGGCACGCGCTGGGCGTGCGCCCGGTGTACAAGACGGTCGACACGTGCGCCGCCGAGTTCGCGGCGAGGACGCCGTACTTCTACTCCTCGTACGACGAGGAGACCGAGGTGGCCCCGCGCGAGAAGCCGGCCGTCATCATCCTGGGCTCCGGCCCGAACCGCATCGGCCAGGGCATCGAGTTCGACTACTCCTGCGTCCACGCCTCCTTCGCGCTGAGCGACGCGGGCTACGAGACCGTGATGGTCAACTGCAACCCGGAGACCGTCTCCACGGACTACGACACCTCCGACCGCCTGTACTTCGAGCCGCTCACCCTCGAAGACGTACTGGAGATCGTCCATGCCGAGTCGCAGGCCGGCCCCGTCGCGGGCGTCGTCGTGCAGCTCGGCGGCCAGACCCCGCTGGGCCTGTCGCAGGCGCTCAAGGACGCCGGTGTGCCGATCGTGGGCACTCCTCCGGAGGCCATCCACGCCGCCGAGGACCGCGGCGCCTTCGGCCGTGTCCTCCAGGAGGCGGGGCTCCCGGCTCCCAAGCACGGCACGGCCACGACCTTCGCCGAGGCCAAGGCCATCGCCGACGAGATCGGCTACCCCGTCCTCGTACGGCCGTCGTACGTCCTCGGCGGGCGCGGCATGGAGATCGTGTACGACGAGACCCGGCTGTCGGCGTACATCGCCGAGTCGACCGAGATCAGCCCCTCCCGGCCGGTGCTGGTCGACCGCTTCCTCGACGACGCGATCGAGATCGACGTCGACGCCCTCTACGACGGCCGGGAGCTGTACCTCGGCGGCGTGATGGAGCACATCGAGGAGGCCGGCATCCACTCCGGCGACTCGGCGTGCGCCCTGCCCCCGATCACGCTCGGCGGCTTCGACATCAAGCGGCTGCGGGCCTCGACGGAGGCCATCGCGCGGGGCGTCGGCGTACGCGGTCTGATCAACATCCAGTTCGCGATGGCGGGCGACATCCTGTACGTCCTCGAAGCGAACCCGCGCGCCTCGCGCACGGTCCCGTTCACCTCGAAGGCGACTGCCGTGCCGCTGGCCAAGGCCGCCGCCCGCATCTCGCTGGGCTCGACCATCGCCGAACTGCGCACGGAGGGGCTGCTTCCGGCGACCGGCGACGGGGGCGAGCTGCCGCTCGACGCGCCGATCTCCGTCAAGGAGGCCGTCATGCCGTGGTCCCGCTTCCGCGACACCTCCGGGCGCGGCGTCGACACCGTCCTCGGCCCCGAGATGCGCTCCACGGGCGAGGTCATGGGCATCGACTCGGTCTTCGGCACGGCCTACGCCAAGTCGCAGGCCGGGGCGTACGGGCCGCTGCCGACCAAGGGGCGCGCCTTCATCTCGGTCGCCAACCGCGACAAGCGTTCGATGATCTTCCCGGCGCGTGAACTGGTCGCCCACGGCTTCGAGTTGCTCGCCACGTCCGGCACGGCCGAGGTGCTCAGGCGCAACGGCATCAACGCCACCGTCGTCCGCAAGCAGAGCGAGGGCGCCGGCCCGAACGGCGAGAAGACCATCGTCCAGCTCATCCACGACGGCGAGGTCGACCTCATCGTCAACACCCCGTACGGCACCGGCGGCCGCCTCGACGGCTACGACATCCGTACGGCGGCCGTGGCCCGGTCCGTGCCGTGCCTGACGACGGTCCAGGCGCTCGCCGCGGCCGTCCAGGGCATCGACGCCCTCAACCACGGTGACGTGGGTGTCCGCTCGCTCCAGGAACACGCGGAGCATCTGACCGCGGCCCGCGACTGATCGCTGAGGGGGACACCGGAAACGGTGTCCCCCTCTTCATGAGGTTCATGAGGACACATATGTACAAGCTCTTCTTCCGTCTGGTTTTCTCACGGATGGACCCGGAGAAGGCCCATCACCTGGCCTTCCGCTGGATCCGGCTCGCCGTTCGCATCCCCGTGCTGCGCACGTTCGTCGCGGCCGCGCTCGCCCCCCGCCACAAGGAACTGCGGACCGAGGCCTTCGGGCTGCGGATGCACGGCCCGTTCGGGCTGGCGGCCGGGTTCGACAAGAACGCCGTCGCCGTCGACGGGATGTCGATGCTCGGCTTCGACCACGTCGAGATCGGCACGGTCACCGGTGAGCCGCAGCCCGGCAACCCGAAGAAGCGGCTGTTCCGGCTCGTGCCGGACCGGGGGCTGATCAACCGCATGGGGTTCAACAACGAGGGCTCCGCGGCTGTGGCGGCCCGCCTGGCCGCTCGCGAGGCGGTTTTCCGGACCGTCGTGGGCGTCAACATCGGCAAGACCAAAGTCGTCCCCGAGGCCGAGGCCGTGGGCGACTATGTGAAGTCCACCGAGCGGCTCGCCCCGTACGCCGACTACCTCGTCGTGAACGTCAGCTCCCCGAACACCCCCGGGCTGCGCAACCTCCAGGCCACGGAGGCGCTGCGCCCCCTGCTGACCGCCGTCCGCGAGGCCGCCGACCGTACGGTCACCGGCCGCCGCGTCCCCCTGCTGGTGAAGATCGCGCCGGACCTGGCCGACGAGGACATCGACGCCGTCGCCGACCTCGCGGTCGAACTGGGCCTGGACGGGATCATCGCCACGAACACCACCATCGCGCGCGCGGGACTCGGTCTGACGTCCGAGCCCTCCGTGGTGAAGGAGACCGGCGGACTCTCCGGCGCACCGCTGAAAACGCGCTCCCTGGAGGTGCTGCGCCGCCTCTACGCGCGCGTGGGCGACCGGATCACCCTGGTGGGCGTCGGGGGCATCGAGAACGCCGAGGACGCCTGGCAGCGCGTCCTGGCGGGCGCCACGCTGGTCCAGGGCTACAGCGCCTTCGTCTACGAGGGCCCCTTCTGGGCCCGCGCCATCCACAAGGGCCTGGCCGCCCGCCTCCGCACGAGCCCCTACGCCACCCTTGCCGACGCGGTCGGCGCCGACGTGAGGAAGACGGTATGACCGAGCCCTTCGGCGCACGACTGCGCCGGGCCATGGACGAGCGCGGCCCGCTGTGCGTCGGCATCGACCCGCACGCCTCCCTGCTCGCCGACTGGGGCCTGAACGACGACGTCACGGGCCTGGAGCGGTTCAGCCGTACCGTCGTCGAGGCCATGGCCGACCGCGTGGCCGTGCTGAAGCCGCAGAGCGCGTTCTTCGAGCGCTTCGGGTCGCGCGGCATCGCCGTACTGGAGAAGTCGGTCGAGGAGGCGCGGGCCGCCGGCGCGCTGGTCGTCATGGACGCCAAGCGCGGGGACATCGGCTCGACCATGGCCGCGTACGCGGAGAGCTTCCTGCACAAGGACGCACCCCTGTTCTCGGATGCGCTGACGGTGTCGCCGTACCTCGGCTACGGGTCCCTGAAGCCCGCCGTGGAGCTGGCACGCGAGAGCGGGGCGGGACTGTTCGTGCTGGCGCTGACCTCCAACCCGGAGGGCGGCGAGGTGCAGCACGCGGTGCGTGGGGACGGCCGGAACGTCGGAGCGACCATGCTGGCCCACCTCGCGGCCGAGAACGCGGGGGAGGAGCCGATGGGTTCCTTCGGCGCGGTCGTCGGGGCCACGCTGGGCGACCTTTCGTCGTACGACCTGGACATCAACGGGCCGCTGCTGGCACCCGGCATCGGTGCCCAGGGGGCCGCCCCGGCCGACCTTCCGGACGTCTTCGGGGCCGCCGTGCGCCGGGTGGTCCCGAACGTCAGCCGGGGTGTTCTGCGTCACGGTCCCGATGTCGTCGCGCTGCGTGACGCCGCGGAACGTTTCGCGGAGGAGATCAGGGCAGTGGTGGACACCGCCTGAGTCCTCCGATGAGTGCCTCCCGGACGGCTTGAGTCTGAATACATCCTCAAATCCAGGGCAGTATGCCTGATATGTCCGACTCCAGGGAGGCTGACCAGGACTTTTCCGCTGTTCTCGCTGACTCTGGCGGAGTTGGCCGCTAGTCTCCGACGAGTGGGGGCACCTCCCACGCTTTTAAGGCAGTGGGGGAGAACGGGCAAGCGTGTTGCTCGTAGCTCCCCAGGTGTGGGGCGACTAGGTTCCTCACCGGTCCGTATCCGACAGTTCGACATCCGAGGTGACGTAGGCGTGGCTCTTCCGCCCCTTACCCCTGAACAGCGCGCAGCCGCGCTCGAAAAGGCCGCCGCGGCTCGCCGGGAGCGGGCCGAGGTCAAGAATCGACTCAAGCACTCCGGCGCCTCCCTTCACGAGGTCATCAAGCAGGGCCAGGAGAACGACGTCATCGGCAAGATGAAGGTCTCCGCTCTCCTGGAGTCCCTGCCGGGCGTGGGCAAGGTCCGCGCCAAGCAGATCATGGAGCGACTCGGGATCTCCGAGAGCCGCCGTGTGCGTGGCCTCGGCTCCAACCAGATCGCCTCCTTGGAGCGCGAGTTCGGCAGCACGGGTTCCTGATCCCGGACGGTCCGGGAATGCGTCCCGGGCACTGCGGGAATGCTGGAATAATCGCTGCATGAGTGAACGTCCGCGGCTGACCGTGCTCTCCGGCCCCTCCGGGGTCGGCAAGAGCACGGTCGTCGCCCATATGCGCAAGGAACACCCCGAGGTCTGGCTCTCGGTGTCGGCGACGACCCGGGGGCCCCGCCCCGGTGAGAAGCACGGAGTCCAGTACTTCTTCGTCACCGACGAGGAAATGGACAAGCTGATCGCCAACGGTGAGCTGCTGGAGTGGGCCGAGTTCGCCGGCAACCGCTACGGCACTCCGCGGGCCGCTGTGCTGGAGCGCCTGGAGGCCGGTGAACCCGTACTCCTGGAGATCGATCTGCAGGGTGCCCGTCTGGTCCGGGAATCCATGCCGGAGGCACAGCTCGTGTTCCTGGCTCCCCCCTCCTGGGAGGAGCTGGTGCGCAGACTCACCGGGCGGGGCACCGAGCCGCCCGAGGTGATCGAGCGCCGCCTGGCCGCGGCCAGAGTCGAGCTGGCGGCCGAGCCGGAGTTCGACACCACCCTGGTCAACACCTCCGTCGAGGACGTGGCGCGTGAGCTGCTAGCCTTGATGGACGTTGTGTGATCGTTTTCGATCTCATTCCCTCTTTCGGAAGGTAGAGCGTGTCCTCTTCGATGACCGCGCCCGAGGGCATCATCAACCCGCCGATCGACGAGCTCCTCGAGGCCACCGACTCGAAGTACAGCCTCGTGATCTACGCGGCGAAGCGTGCCCGTCAGATCAACGCGTACTACTCGCAGCTCGGCGAGGGCCTTCTTGAGTACGTCGGTCCGCTCGTCGACACCCACGTCCACGAGAAGCCGCTCTCGATCGCTCTGCGCGAGATCAACGCGGGGCTGCTGACGTCCGAGGCCATTGAGGGTCCGGCGCAGTAGTATTTTCAGCTTGCAGTTGACTTTTCCACAGGCCCGGCAGCCGCGACTGCCGGGCCTGTGGTCTGCTCGGGGGCGTGGGAGTCGTCCCCCGCAGTGATGCAGCATGGGACGCATACGTTTCCGAGCCCGGGGAGAGACGGTGGACAAACCCAAGGTCGTTCTGGGGGTCAGTGGCGGCATCGCCGCGTACAAGGCGTGCGAGCTGCTGCGTCGGCTGACCGAGTCCGGGCATGACGTACGGGTCGTGCCGACCGCCTCCGCGCTGCACTTCGTGGGCGCCGCCACCTGGTCCGCTCTCTCCGGGAACCCGGTCTCGACCGAGGTGTGGGACGACGTCCACGAGGTGCCGCACGTCCGGATCGGCCAGCACGCCGACCTGGTGGTGGTGGCCCCCGCGACGGCCGACACGCTGGCGAAGGCGGCGCACGGCCTGGCCGACGACCTCCTCACGAACACCCTGCTCACCGCCCGCTGCCCGGTGGTCTTCGCCCCCGCCATGCACACCGAGATGTGGGAGCACCCGGCCACACAGGAGAACGTGGCGACGCTGCGCCGCCGGGGCGCGGTCGTCATCGAGCCGGCCGTCGGCCGCCTCACCGGCGTCGACACGGGCAAGGGCCGCCTGCCCGACCCGGCCGAGATCTTCGAGCTCTGCCGCAGAGTGCTCGCGCGCGGGGTGGTGGAGCCCGATCTCGCGGGTCGACATGTCGTCGTCAGCGCCGGCGGCACCCGAGAGCCGCTCGACCCCGTCCGCTTCCTCGGCAACCGCTCCTCGGGCAAGCAGGGGTACGCCCTGGCCAGGACGGCCGCCGCACGGGGCGCCCGGGTCACGCTGATCGCCGCGAACACCGGGCTGCCGGACCCCGCGGGCGTGGACGTCCTACAGGTCGGTACGGCGGTCCAGCTGCGCGAGGCGGTGCTGAAGGCGGCCGCGGACGCCGACGCGGTCGTCATGGCGGCGGCGGTGGCGGACTTCCGCCCGGAGACATACGCGGCCGGAAAGATCAAGAAGCGGGACGGCCAGGAGCCCGACCCCATCGTCCTGGTTCGCAATCCGGACATCCTCGCGGAGATTTCGGCCGATCGTCCCCGCCCCGGCCAAGTGATAGTCGGCTTCGCCGCCGAGACGGACGACGTCCTCGCCAACGGGCGGACGAAGCTGAAGCGCAAAGGCTGTGACCTGCTGGTCGTGAACGAGGTGGGGGAGCGCAAGACCTTCGGTTCCGAGGAGAACGAGGCCGTGGTGCTGGGCGCCGACGGAAGCGAGATTCCGGTGCCGTACGGCCCGAAAGAAGCCCTGGCCGAAACGGTGTGGGACCTGGTTGCGGGCCGCCTGGGCTGACTGCTTCATTCGCCCCACGGCTCTCCGGGGTCCCGCACATTGGGGTGTGGCACCCTGGCGGAGACCGTGTGCCATTGGGCAGAATGCGGGTGCCGCAGGTCACAGCACTCCCGAGAGGCGAGACAGGAGGGCCGGTGGCCGAACGCGACCGATAAACTGTTCTCGGACGACGCCGGGCGCAGCCCCCGTCCCGTCCACCAATGATCAGCCAGCAGCCGCTGCAACCCCAGGGAGCGTTGTGTCCCGTCGTCTGTTCACCTCGGAGTCTGTCACCGAGGGCCACCCCGACAAGATCGCTGACCAGATCAGCGACACCATTCTCGACGCGCTTCTGCGCGAGGACCCGACCTCCCGGGTCGCCGTCGAGACCCTGATCACGACCGGCCTGGTGCACGTGGCCGGAGAGGTTACGACGAAGACGTACGCGGACATCGCGACGCTGGTCCGCAACAAGGTCCTCGAGATCGGCTACGACTCGTCGAAGAAGGGCTTCGACGGCGCGTCCTGTGGAGTGTCGGTGTCGATCGGCTCCCAGTCGCCGGACATCGCGCAGGGCGTCGACGCGGCGTACGAGGCCCGGGTCGAGGGTGCCGCCGCAGGTGGAGTAGCTGATGAACTCGACAAGCAGGGCGCGGGCGACCAGGGCCTGATGTTCGGCTACGCGACGGACGAGACGCCGACGCTGATGCCGCTGCCGATCTTCCTGGCCCACCGTCTGTCGAAGCGCCTCTCCGAGGTCCGCAAGAACGGCACGATCCCCTACCTGCGCCCCGACGGCAAGACGCAGGTCACCATCGAGTACGACGGCGACAAGGCGGTCCGCCTGGACACGGTGGTCGTCTCCTCCCAGCACGCGTCCGACATCGACCTGGACTCGCTCCTGGCGCCCGACATCCGCGAGTTCGTCGTCGAGCCGGAGCTGAAGGCACTCCTGGACGACGGCATCAAGCTGGACACCGAGGGCTACCGCCTCCTGGTCAACCCCACCGGCCGCTTCGAGATCGGCGGCCCGATGGGCGACGCAGGCCTCACCGGCCGCAAGATCATCATCGACACGTACGGCGGCATGGCCCGCCACGGCGGCGGCGCCTTCTCCGGCAAGGACCCCTCCAAGGTCGACCGCTCCGCCGCGTACGCCATGCGCTGGGTCGCCAAGAACGTCGTCGCCGCGGGCCTCGCCTCCCGCTGCGAGGTCCAGGTCGCCTACGCCATCGGCAAGGCCGAGCCCGTCGGCCTGTTCGTCGAGACCTTCGGCACCAACAAGGTCGACACCGAGAAGATCGAGAAGGCCATCAGCGAGGTCTTCGACCTCCGCCCGGCCGCCATCATCCGCGACCTCGACCTCCTCCGCCCCATCTACTCCCAGACCGCCGCGTACGGCCACTTCGGCCGCGAGCTGCCGGACTTCACGTGGGAGCGCACGGACCGGGTGGACGCGCTGCGGGAGGCGGCGGGGCTGTAGGTCCGCGCCAGTCCCCGTAGGCTCTACGGTTTTTCACGAGGCCCGGTGCCCCTGAGGGGGTGCCGGGCCTCCTCCGTACGTCAGAAGGTCGGGGAACTCGGGCGCGCGGCGGTGTCAGTGCGGTTTGGTAAGAATGCAAGCGTGAGCAGCGAGAACGGGCGCGGTGGCGGTGGCGACGGCACTGAGGGTGCGGCGCCGGAGCAGCTTGCGCTGATTCGGGAGGCTGTGCGCAAGGCGAAGGTGCCGCGGGCGAAGCCGCGGACCTGGCGGGGGGCGGCGGTGGCGAAGGAGCTGCCGGTTGCGCGGGTGCTGGTCGACAAGGGGGTGCTGCATCTTGACCGGTACTTCGACTATGCCGTGCCCGAGGAACTGGACGCCGTCGCCCAGCCCGGCGTGCGGGTGCGGGTGCGGTTCGGGGCCGGGGGGCGGAATGTGCGGGAGGGGCGGCGTGAGGGGGGCTCGCTGATCGACGGGTTCATCGTCGAGCGGGTCGCCGAGTCGGACTACGCGGGGCCGCTGGCCGCGTTGGCGCAGGTCGTCTCGCCCGAGCCGGTGCTGGGGCCCGAGCTGTTGGGGTTGGCCCGGGCTGTTGCCGATCGGTATGCCGGGAGCCTGGCGGATGTGTTGCAGTTGGCCGTTCCGCCCCGGCATGCCAGGGCCGAAGCGGTGGAGATGCCGCCTGCCCCCGCGCCTCCGACCGCGCCCGACGCCGGGTCCTGGCGGCGGTATGGGCGCGGGGCGGAGTTTCTGGGTGCCCTCGCCGCCGGTGGGGCGCCTCGGGCCGTGTGGACCGCGCTGCCCGGGCCCGGGTGGGCCGAGGAGATCGGGCGGGCCGTGCAGGCGACGCTCTCGTCGGGTCGGGGGGCGCTCGTCGTCGTACCGGCCGGGCGGCCCGCGGCGCGCGTGGACGCCGCGCTGCGGGGGCTGTTGGGGGAAGGGCAGCATGCGGTGCTGACCGCCGACGCGGGGCAGGAGCGGCGGTATCGGGAATGGCTGGCCGTGCGGCGGGGGGCCGTGCGGGCGGTGGTCGGGACACGGGCCGCGATGTTCGCTCCGGTGCGTGATCTCGGGCTGGTCGTCGTGTGGGACGACGGCGACGGCAGCCACAGTGACGACAACGCTCCGTTCCCGCATGTGCGGGAGGTGCTGGAACTGCGCGCCGCTCGGGACAAGTGCGGATTTCTGCTGGGGAGTTGGAGCTGCACGGTCGAGGCCGCGCAGCTCGTCGAGAGCGGCTGGGCCGCGCCGCTCGTCGCGGACCGGGAGCAGGTGCGGGCCGCCGCCCCGCTGGTGCGGACCGTGGGGGACGGGGATCTCGCCCGGGACGAGGCCGCGCGCGCGGCGCGGTTGCCGAGTCCGGCGTGGCAGATCGCGCGGGACGGATTGCGGCAGGGCCCTGTGCTGGTGCAGGTGCCCCGGCGGGGGTACGTACCGCGGATGGCCTGCGCACAGTGCCGTGAACCCGCTCGGTGTCGGCGGTGCGCCGGGCCCCTGGAGGCACAGCAGGGGACCGAGGCCCTGCGGTGCGGGTGGTGCGGTCAGGAGGAGGGCGCCTGGCGCTGCCCCGAGTGCGGAGGGCTGCGGTTGCGGGCCCAGGTCGTGGGGGCGCGGCGGACCGCCGAGGAACTCGGGCGGGCCTTTCCCGCCGTGCCCGTGCGGACCTCCGGGCGGGAGCAGGTGCTGGACACCGTGTCGGGGGCGCCCGCGCTGGTCGTGAGCACACCGGGGGCCGAGCCGGTCGCCGAGGGCGGGTACGCGGCCGCCCTGCTGCTCGACGGATGGGCCATGCTCGGGCGGCCCGACCTGCGGGCCGGGGAGGACGCGTTGCGGCGATGGATCGGGGCCGCCGCGCTGGTACGGGATCAGGGCGCCGGGGGGACGGTCGTGGTCGTCGCCGAGCCGACGCTCCGGCCCGTGCAGGCGCTGGTGCGGTGGGATCCCGTGGGGCACGCGGTGCGGGAGCTCGCCGAGCGGGCCGAGCTGGGGTTTCCGCCGGTCTCGCGCATGGCCTCGGTGGCCGGTCCGGTCGAGGCGGTGGTCGAGTTCTTCGCCGGGGTCGAACTGCCTCGGGACGCGGAAGTGCTGGGGCCCGTGCCGCTGTCGGTCACGGAGGCCGGGGGGCCCCGGCGGGTCGGGGGGCCACCGCCGGGGGAGCGGTGGGAGCGGGCGCTGATTCGGGTGCCGCCGGGGAGCGGGGCCGCGTTGGCTGCCGCGTTGAAGCATGCGCAGGCGGCTCGGGTGGCGCGTGGGGGGAGCGGGAGTGGGAGTGAGGCGGTGCGGATTCGGATCGATCCGCTGGACATCGGGTGACGAGGGCGTGTGCGTGGCCCCGGGGCCGTGCGTGGCGTCGGGCGGTGCGCCGACTTTCGTACGTACGCCGTGACGTGCGCGCATGCGACTGCCTCCCGGTCGGGTACCGGGAGGCAGTCAGGAAGAGTGGGTCAGCCGTTGCGGGGACCCGGGAAGGCCGTGGGCCTCACCTCGTCGCGGAGTGTCGGGCTGCCCGCCGTCGGTTGGGTCGGCATGGAGCGGGCCGCCGGGACCGTGGGCATGCCGGCGTTGACACTGACCGTGCGGGTGCCCTGCGGCTCCGTGCCGCGCTCGGCTTCCGCGGCGGCCTGGGCGGTGGCGCGGCGGGCGCCGTAACGGCGGTGCACCGCCTGCTTGGTGACCCCGAGCGCGGAGCCCACCGCGTCCCACGAGAAGCCTAGTGAGCGGTCGAAGTCCACGGCCGCCGTGACCAGGGTCTCGACGCTGTCCCGCAGCTCCTGGGCGAGGCGGACGGTCGGGGCGGGAGCGCGTCCGTAGACGACGAAGCCCGTGGAAGGGCCGGAGCGGCGCGGGCGGTAGACGTTGCCCAACTGGGCGGTCAGGGTGCGTAGTGCGTCCACCTGCCGGCGGACCCGCTCGATGTCCCGCACCAGCAAGTGCAGGCTGGCCCGAGCCTGGGCGTCGTGGGTTGCGTGGTCGGCCATGAACAAGCCTCTCGAACCGGCGTTGAAAAGGAGTGGGCCGCGATCGCGGCCCGTTGTGGTCAACTCTTTCTTGACCAACGCGATTTCGCTCCGCTGGTCACGGTGTGGGGGCGTACGGGCATATGCGTACGCCCTCGGGGGTCGGGTGCGAGGTTCGGCTCCGCCGGGGTGGGGGCGCCGAACCGCCTCGGCTTCGCCTTCGGCGGGATGGCGTTTCCCACACGCACCGCCCGTGCGGGTCCGATGTCGGGTGCGGGTCTTCTTGTGGGGGTGCGGCGCCGTCGGCGGCTGCGGATTGTGAGGCGGGTTCGGGCCGGAGTGCCGTGCTTCGGCCCTGGCACCCCCGCTCCCATAGACTGGTGCGCTGCCCCGCCCCCGTGCGGGTCCCCCTCCGTAACTCCCGCCCGAGAGGCCGACAGTCACCCATGAAGCTGGTCTTCGCAGGTACGCCCGAGGTTGCCGTTCCCGCTCTGGACGCGCTGATCGCGTCGGAGCGGCATGAGGTGGCCGCCGTGGTCACACGGCCGGACGCGCCGGCGGGGCGGGGGCGGCGGCTGGTCGCGAGTCCGGTGGCGCAGCGGGCGGAGGAGGCGGGCATCGAGGTGCTGAAGCCGGGCAAGCCGCGGGACGAGGAGTTCCTGGCGCGGTTGCGGGAGGTCGCGCCCGACTGCTGTCCTGTCGTCGCCTACGGGGCGCTGCTGCCGCGCGTCGCCCTCGACGTGCCCGCCCACGGATGGGTCAATCTGCACTTCTCGTTGCTGCCCGCCTGGCGCGGGGCCGCCCCCGTGCAGCACTCGATCATGGCGGGGGACGAGATCACCGGGGCCTCCACCTTCCTCATCGAGGAGGGGCTCGACTCCGGGCCCGTCTACGGGACCGTCACCGAGGAGATCCGGCCCACCGACACCAGCGGTGACCTCCTGACCCGGCTCGCCTTCGCCGGTGCGGGGCTGCTGGCCGCGACCATGGACGGGATCGAGGACGGGACCCTGAAGGCCGTGCCGCAGTCCGCCGACGGGATCAGTCTCGCGCCGAAGATCACCGTCGAGGACGCGCACGTCGACTGGTCCGCCCCGGCCCTGCGTGTCGACCGGGTCGTGCGCGGGTGCACGCCCGCGCCCGGGGCGTGGACGACGTTCCGCGGCGAGCGGCTGAAGCTCGTCCATGTCGCGCCCGTGCCCGAGCGCACGGATCTCGCGCCGGGCGCGCTGGACGTCGGCAAGAACAACGTGTACGTCGGGACCGGCTCGTACGCCGTCGAGCTGCTGTGGGTCCAGGCGCAGGGCAAGAAGCCGATGCGTGCCGCCGACTGGGCGCGCGGGGTCCGGATCGCCTCCGGTGAGGCCCTCGGGACGGCCTGATCCACGCCCACCCCGACGACGTACGCTGGAAACCGCACCCCCTTTCCCACATCCGGAGCACCTTTTCGTGAGCGAGCAGTCCCGTCGGCCCCGTAAGCCGGGCAAGCCCCACCGTCGTCCCCAGAAGGACCCCGTCCGCATCCTCGCCTTCGAGGCGCTGCGGGCCGTCGACGAGCGGGACGCCTACGCGAACCTCGTCCTGCCGCCGCTGCTGCGGAAGGCGAGGGAGAAGGGCGACTTCGACGGGCGGGACGCGGCGCTGGCGACCGAGCTGGTGTACGGGACGCTGCGGCGGCAGGGGACGTACGACGCCGTCATCGCCGAGTGCGTCGACCGGCCCCTCGGGGAAGTGGACCCGCCGGTGCTCGACGTACTCAGCCTCGGTGCGCACCAGCTGCTCGGCACACGCATCCCGACCCACGCCGCCGTCTCCGCCACCGTCGAGCTCGCCCGGGTCGTGCTGGGCGACGGGCGGGCCAAGTTCGTCAACGCCGTGCTGAGGAAGGTCGCCCAGGACGACCTCGACACGTGGATCGAGCGGGTCGCACCGCCGTACGACGAAGACCCCGAGGACCATCTGGCCGTCGTGCACTCGCACCCCCGGTGGGTCGTCTCGGCCCTGTGGGACTCGCTGGGCGGCGGCCGGGCCGGGATCGAGGATCTGCTCGAAGCCGACAACGAGCGGCCCGAGGTGACGCTCGTCGCCCGGCCGGGGCGTGCCACCACCGAGGAACTCCTCCAGGAGGAGGCGGCACAGCCGGGACGCTGGTCGCCGTATGCCGTGCGGCTCACCGAGGGCGGCGAACCGGGCGCCGTCGACGCCGTACGGGAAGGCCGTGCGGGGGTGCAGGACGAGGGCAGCCAGCTCGTCGCGCTGGCCCTCGCGGGCGCGCCCCTGGAGGGGCCGGACAAGGCGTGGCTCGACGGGTGTGCCGGGCCCGGGGGCAAGGCCGCCCTGCTCGCCGCTCTCGCCGCCGAGCGCGGGGCCGTGCTGCTCGCGAGCGAGAAGCAGCCCCATCGGGCGGGGCTCGTCGCCAGGGCGCTGGACGGCAATCCGGGGCCGTATCAGGTCATCGCCGCCGACGGGACGCGTCCGCCGTGGCGGCCCGGCACCTTCGACCGGGTGCTGATGGACGTTCCCTGTACGGGGCTCGGAGCACTGCGGCGTCGGCCCGAGGCCCGGTGGCGGCGTCGGCCCGAGGACCTGGACGGGTTCGCGCCGCTCCAGCGCGAGCTGCTGCGGACCGCCCTCGACTCCGTACGCGCCGGCGGTGTCGTTGGGTACGCGACCTGTTCGCCGCACCTCGCCGAGACCCGCGCGGTCGTCGACGACGTGCTCAAGCAGTACGGCGATGCGGCCGAACTCCTCGACGCCCGGCCGCTGCTGGAGGGCGTACCGGCCCTGGGCGAGGGCCCCGACGTACAGCTGTGGCCGCATCTGCACGGGACGGACGCCATGTATCTGGCGCTCATCCGCCGGACTGCGTGACCCTCTCGGTGGTTCCGTCGCTGGGCCCCGCCGTCCTCCCGCGCCGGCGGGTGCGGCCACTACACCTTCGGGCCGATGTCCAGGAACACGGACGAAGCCGATCCCCGCGAAGGCGACCATGGGGGGCGTGCCGAGGGCGGCGAAGGTGCCGGCCAGGACCAGGCCCGCGGAGGTGATCACAGAGCCTGTCGCGGCCAGGCCGGTCACCACGCCCCGGCGGGTGCCCTGACGGGCGGCCTCCTCGCGGATGCGGGTGGTCAGGAAGATGTGTAGTCGATGCCGAGAACTACCACGAAGACGAAGACAAAGACGAAGACGAAGACGACGAGCGGGAAGTCCGTCGACTCGCCCGCGTAGTCGAACAGGTGGCGGAAGGCCAGGGCGCTGATGCCGAGCGCGGCCGCGAACGACGGGATCACCGTCGCGATGAGCGGCAACGGCGCGATCAGGGCGCGGAGCAGGACACAGAGGATCAGCATCACGACGACCAGGACCAGCGGGATGATCAGTACGTTGTCGTGGGTCGTGGCGTCGTCCATGTCCAGCAGGGCCGCCGTGCTGCCGCCCACCTGGGCGTCGGCGTCCGGTACCGGGTGGACGGCGTCCCGCACGCGTTCCACGGTCTGCTTCGCGGCCTCGCTGTCCGCGGGCTCCGTCATGGTGGCCTCGAACAGGACCTTGCCCTCGAACTCGGGTTTCGTGTTCGGCGGCAGGCCGAGCGATTCGGGTACGACGCCCTCCGTCGTGATCGGCACGAGGACCTGGGCCGCCCGCGGGCCGGTCTCCCGGTCGAAGATCGGTCCCCGGGTCTCCGCGTCGCGGATGCCGTGGTCGCGCAGCTCGCTGACCTGCCGTACGTCCTCCTCGATCCGCGCCCGGTCGGTCCTCGGCGGTGAGGCCGCTCTCGCGGGCGTACACGACGATCGCGGGGATCTGCTCGGGCCTGAAGTCCTCGGTGATCTCCAGGACTTGAGTGGACTCGGCCGAGCCCGGCAGCCACGAGGCTGTGTGGTTGTCCTGGGCATCGGTGAGCTTCTGCGCGAACGGCGCAGCCACAAAGAGCACCACCAGCCACAACACCAGCTACTTGGCACGACGCCCGCAGACGAGGTGCGCGACCGCGCGACTGCCCGTCCCGGTCTCCTTGGTCTCCGTCATGGCCACCCCCGCAGCCGTACGCGGGCCTGTCTGCCATGGGGCGCAGTTCCCCGCGCCCCTTAAGGGGCGCGGGGAACTGCGCGAGCAACCAGTGGCGACCCGCAGATTGCCCACAACCCTCGCCAGGCAGGACCCACCCGCGCAACCCCCGGAGGGCATGGCAGGCTTGGAGCATGGCAGTGCAGATCAACCCCAGCATCCTGTCCGCCGATTTCGCCCGACTCGCCGAGGAGGCGAAGTCGGTCGAAGGGGCCGACTGGCTTCACGTCGACGTGATGGACAACCATTTCGTACCGAACCTCACGCTCGGTGTGCCGGTCGTAGAGTCCCTGGCCCGTGCGACGGATACGCCGTTGGACTGCCATCTGATGATCGAGGCCCCTGATCGGTGGGCGCCCCAGTACGTGGAAGCGGGTGCCGGTTCCGTCACCTTCCATGTCGAGGCGGCAGCCGCGCCGGTGCGGCTCGCCCGCGAGATCCGGGCCAAGGGAGCCAGGGCCTCCATGGCGCTGAAGCCGGCGACTCCCGTCGAGCCGTACGAGGATCTGCTGCCCGAGCTCGACATGGTGCTGATCATGACGGTCGAGCCGGGATTCGGCGGCCAGGCCTTTCTCGACATCATGCTGCCGAAGATCCGCCGGACCCGAGAGCTGATCAACAAGCACGGCCTGGAGATGTGGCTGCAGGTCGACGGCGGTGTCTCGGCCTCCACCATCGAGCGCTGCGCCGAGGCGGGCGCGGACGTCTTCGTCGCCGGTTCGGCGGTGTACGGGGCGGACGACCCCGCCGAGGCGGTCCGCGCACTGCGGGTTCAGGCGGAGTCGACTACCGCCACGGCAGCCTGGGCATGCGACCACTGAGCCAAGGGAACATGAACGCCGCCCGTTCGGGGCTGATCGAATACGCCGGATCTGCAAGGATGAACGGCGTATCCAGAGTGTGAACAGCAGTGAGGAGAAGGCCGTGTCGGGTATGTCGGCGGGCCGGTCAGCCATGCGGATGGGACCCGCTGAGCTGGTGCAGGCGGCGGCCATGGCACGTCGCTTCTACCTGGAGGGCAAATCCAAGATCCAGATCGCGGAGGAGTTCGGCGTCAGCCGCTTCAAGGTGGCCCGGGTCCTGGAGACCGCTCTCGAACGGGACCTTGTACGCATCGAGATCCGCGTCCCGGCCGAGCTGGACGCCGAGCGCTCCGACGCGCTGCGCGCCCGCTACGGCCTCAGGCACGCCGTGGTGGTCGAGTCCCCGGCCGATGCGGAGGAGTCGCCCGACCCCGAGAACCTCGGCGAGGTCGCCGCGGATCTGCTCGGTGAACTGGTGAACGAGGGCGATGTCCTCGGCCTCGCCTGGGGCCGCTCCACCATCCACATGGCGGCCGCCCTCGACCGGCTGCCGCCCTGCACGGTGGTGCAGCTGACGGGCGTGTACGACGCCGGGACCGCCGAGCGCGGCTCGGTGGAGGCGGTCAGGCGCGCGGCCCAGGTGTCGGGCGGGGACGCCCACCCGATCTACGCGCCGATGCTGCTGCCCGACGCGGCCACCGCCGCCGCGCTGCGCAACCAGACCGGGATCGCCCGCGCCTTCGAGTACTTCGACAAGGTCACGGTCGCCTGCGTCTCCATCGGATCCTGGGAGGCGGGCATCTCGACGGTGCACGACATGCTCACCGACGAGGAACGCGCCCACTACTCCTCCCTCGGTGTCGCCGCCGAGATGTCCGCGCACCTCTTCGACGCCGACGGCCGCCGGGTCGGACGGGACCTTGGGGAGCGGTGCATCACCGTCAAGGCCGACCAGCTCCGCCGTGTCCCCGAGGTCGTCGCGATCGCGGGCGGGCAGCGGAAGGCGGCCGCGATCGACGCGGTGCTCCGGTCGGGGCTGGTGACGAGCCTGGTGACGGACACGTCCGCGGCGGACTACCTGCTGACGGCGGGGCCGGCGCCGAGGCCCGCGCTCAACCGGGCGGACCCCGACGGACACTGACGGGCCCCGACGGCGCGCCCCACGGGGGCGGCCGTGACAGCATCGGTGCCATGCTGCTGCGGTCCGTCCCCCGGGTGCTCGTCGCGGGGCTGCTCGTCTGTCTTGCCGTACTCGTCGCGGGCTGTTCCTCCACGGAAACGGCAGGAAGACCTTCCTGGGCCGGCGACATGGCGACCGTCACCGAGGTCCGACTCCCCGCCCAGGCGCGGGAGACACTCACCCTCATCGACGACGGCGGCCCCTTCCCGTACGCCAAGGACGGCAGCGTCTTCGGGAACTTCGAGGGCCTGCTGCCCTGGCATCCGCGGGGCTATTACCGCGAGTACACGGTGCGGACGCCCGGCGAGAGCGACCGAGGGGCTCGGCGCGTCGTCACGGGCGACGGCGGCGAGGTCTACTACACCGGTGATCACTACGACTCGTTCAGGGCGGTACTGAGATGAGCGACGGGACGCTGGCCGAGGTACTGGCCGCCGGAGGCTGGGCCCATGTCGAGCTGGACCTCGCCGGAGCCGCCGACAAGCCCGCCTTCATGGACCGCGCCGCCCGCGCCTTCGACCTGCCCGACTACTTCGGCCGGAACTGGGACGCGCTCGCCGACTGCCTCACCGACCTGTCGTGGGCCCCGCCCGTGCGGGGGCGGCTCGTCGTGGTCACCGGCTGGCAGGACTTCGCCGGGGCGGTGCCGCACGACTGGGACATCGCGCGGGAGGTCTTCGCACAGGCCGCCGACCACTGGAGCGGCACGGACAGCGAACTCCGGGTGGTGCTGGACCTCGGAGGATCCTCCCAATCCGCCCCCGACCTGCCTGGATGATCTGTCCGGGCAGGCCGTACCGGTCGACATGGGACAATGAAGTACGTGCTCTTCCCCCTGGCTGACCTGTCCGGGGGCCACCTCTGATCGACTGGGATGTGCAGCACGTGCGTTTCCTCAATGACATCCAGCCCGCGTACGACCTGACGTACGACGACGTCTTCATGGTCCCGAACCGCAGCGCCGTCGGTTCGCGGCAGGGCGTCGACCTGTCCGCCCCGGACGGCACGGGCACGACCATCCCGCTCGTCGTCGCCAACATGACCGCGATCGCCGGGCGCCGCATGGCCGAGACCGTGGCCCGGCGCGGCGGCCTCGTGGTCATCCCGCAGGACATCCCGATCGAGGTCGTCACCGAGGTCATCTCCTGGGTCAAGCAGCGTCACCTGGTGCTCGACACCCCGATCGTGCTCACCCCGCACCAGACCGTCGCCGACGCGCTGGCCCTGCTGCCGAAGCGGTCGCACAACGCGGGCGTCGTCGTCGACGAGGAGGGCAGGCCGGTCGGTGTGGTCACCGACGCCGACCTGTCCGGCGTGGACCGCTTCACCCAGCTGGAAGTGGTCATGTCCAGGGACCTGCTGCTGCTCGACGCGGACATCGACCCGCGCGAGGCCTTCAACCGCCTCGACACCGCCAACCGCCGCTACGCGCCCGCCGTGGACGCCGACGGCAAGCTCGCGGGCATCCTCACCCGCAAGGGCGCCCTGCGCGCCACGCTCTACACCCCGGCCGTCGACGCCAAGGGCAGGCTGCGCATCGCCGCCGCCGTCGGCATCAACGGCGATGTCGCGGGCAAGGCGAAGCAACTGCTCGACGCGGGCGTCGACACGCTGGTCATCGACACCGCGCACGGCCACCAGGAGTCGATGCTCAGCGCCATCAAGCTGGTGCGCGACCTCGACCCGGGGGTGCCGATCGTGGCGGGCAACATCGTCGCCGCCGAGGGCGTACGGGACCTCGTCGAGGCCGGGGCGGACATCATCAAGGTCGGTGTCGGACCGGGCGCCATGTGCACCACCCGCATGATGACCGGCGTGGGCCGGCCGCAGTTCTCGGCCGTGCTGGAGTGCGCCGCCGAGGCGAGGAAGTACGGCAAGCACGTGTGGGCCGACGGCGGGGTCCGGCACCCGCGCGACGTGGCCATGGCGCTGGCGGCGGGTGCGTCGAACGTCATGATCGGGTCGTGGTTCGCGGGCACGTACGAGTCCCCGGGCGACCTCCAGCAGGACGCGAGCGGCCGCCTCTACAAGGAGTCGTTCGGCATGGCCTCCGCGCGCGCCGTCCGCAACCGTACGAGCGAGGAGTCCGCGTACGACCGCGCCCGCAAGGCCCTGTTCGAGGAGGGCATCTCCACCTCGCGCATGTTCCTCGACCCGGCCCGCCCGGGCGTCGAGGACCTGATCGACTCGATCATCGCGGGTGTCCGCTCCTCCTGCACCTACGCAGGCGCCGCCTCCCTGGAGGAGTTCGTGGAGAAGGCCGTCGTCGGCATCCAGAGCGCGGCCGGCTACGCGGAGGGCAAGCCGCTGCACGCCAGCTGGTGAACCCGAGTCGACTCTCTTCTGTACGGCCCCTGTTGTCGCGTCCGGACGCGACAACAGGGGCCGTCAGCGTGCGCGCTGATCCGCCGGAACATTCGTCAAGCGCTCTTGACGTCAAGCCTGCCTGACGAGACGCTGGTCGGTATGACGACACCGCAGAGCATCGAACCGCAGCACACCCTGCTGACCGCCGTGGCCCGGCTGGACGAGCTGCGGAACCGGGAGTCGCTGGCCGGCTTCGGGAGCGACGGGGAGGCCCTCGGCCGGGCGGAACTGCTGGAACTGCTGGCGCTGAGCGAGGTCGTGGCCCGCAAGGCGGCGTACGGGCGACAGCTCACCGTGCGCGCGGCCCGCGAGGCGGGTGCCTCCTGGTCCCAGATCGGCGCGGCCCTCGGCACCAGCAAACAGGCCGCTTGGGAGGCCCACACCCGGTGGATCGACGGCCAGGCGGCGGCATACGGCAGGCCGGGGCAGATGGGGATCGACGAGGACGACGCGGCGGAGGCCCGGGCGATCGCGGGGGAGCCGGACGAGGGCTGAGAGCGGCGGCCCGCCTGCCTCGTCGCCCCCTGCCTGGAAAGCGCTTGCGCGCAACACTTGAAAGCCCCCGCGCAACGAACCTGCATGCTGCTGCGATAAACGAAACGATCTTGTGGAGATGCGCAAGGTTGCTGCACTACGCCCGTGAAGCCCTGGCTCATAGGGTCATGCGCTGTACGTGGCATGGCGGGAACCCCTTGCTCGGTGGCCCCCTTCCCTCGGGTTGCCGTCGGTCCTCACCGGCCCAGACCGGCAGCGATGAAGGAGCCGACGCGTGCTCGACCACGGCGCACCACCGAAGACCAGCAGTCACCCCACCCCGTAGTCCTCCGGCGCAGCCGCGCGCCTGATGCGCCGCAAGCTCGTGGAAGCGCTGGTCTCGGTGGGCGGACGGGGCGAGGGAGGCTCGCCCCGGCGGTTCCTGGGGCTGTGGCAGCTCACCATGATCAGCATCGGCGCCACGCTCGGCATTGGCATCTTCGTGGTGCTCGGCGAGGCCGTCCCCGACGCCGGGCCGCTGTCACTCCCGGACATGCGCCGTACGTTCTGTGTGCCGCTGTCCCCGCTGTTTCCCGCGCTCGGCTTCGCCTCTGGATGATGGGCAGCGTCTCTGGAACTCTGTGTGTGCCTGAGTGAATCGGGCTTTTCGGGTGCGGCGTGGTCGTGTGCGGTTGCCGTCGGGGTCCGAACCTCGGGGTGAGGGGGAGGACTTCGGTGGCGTGCGCGTGGTGGAAGCCGGTCCGCTCGGCGGCGCGGGTGCGCCGCCGACAGGTTCCGTGGGAGAGCCGCGCCCGGTAGCCGGTGGGAAGGTGGTCTTCCGGCCGGTTGCGGGGTGTGGGTACTCCATGACCTGGCACCGGCCCGTGAGGGGTGGGTGCCTGGGTGTCACACCCCGCCGGACGCTTGACCACCCCGGTGGGGGTGGTGGCGGGGACCGTACGCACATCGGGCATACGGCGGGAAGTCTTCGACCGGCGGGCCGGGCCGGTGTGGGGCGGGTCTTGCCGGGGGTGGTCTTCGGCCCGTGCGGGCGGGATGGTGCGGCCGCTTGGCGGCGGGCGCGCCGCAGGCGGCGGGTGGTCTTCTTGGGGCGGCGCACCGCGTGGACGGTGCCCTCGACGGTGGTGCGGATGGCGCGGGCCGATTCACGCAGGAAAACACAGCAAAACTGCCAGGAGTTGAAGACCTTCGACACCGTCACCTGGGGGTCTTCGGAGTCTGGATGGCGGTCGGGCTCGTGTTCTACTTCGGGTACGGCGCTTGCCGTTCTCGTCTTGCGACACCAGAAGTGAAGTGAACCACCCGCAGTGCTGAACGATCTCGACGAACGCATCGTGCACGCCCTCGCCGAGGACGCCCGCCGCTCGTATGCCGACATCGGCCAACTGGTCGGCCTGTCCGCACCCGCCGTCAAACGGCGCGTGGACCGGCTGCGCGCCACCGGAGCCATCACCGGCTTCACCGTCCGCGTCGACCCGGCGGCCCTCGGCTGGGAGACCGAAGGGTTCGTCGAGATCTACTGCCGGCGCAACACCTCGCCGGAGACCATCCAGCGCGGCCTGGAGCGCTACCAGGAGATCGTGGCCGCCTCCACCGTCACCGGTGAGGCCGACGCGGTCGTCCAGGTCTTCGCCTCCGACATGCGGCACTTCGAGCGGGTGCTGGAGCGGATCGCGGGGGAGCCGTTCGTGGAGCGGACGAAGTCGGTGCTGGTGTTGTCGCCGTTGTTCCGGAGGTTCTCGTCGGGGTCACCGACGTAGGCGCTCCGCTTGGGGCGGCGTTCTGGCCCTCCGACCACGCGGCGGTGATCACCACATTCTCCCTGCGCGGCGGAACCGAACCCGGCTAAGATCGGTTCCATGACCTGGCGACATTGATCCACCAGCCGTGCCTCCCGAGGGCCACCTCGGACGCCGTCACTCCGGCATCCGAACTGTCCCTGCGGGAAGGCCTCATGACACTCTCACCTGCGCGTGTGCCCACCACCGGCGTCCGACGACTGACGGCCACGCTGTACGGCTACGCGTTCCTCGACGACTTCGTCCTGCTCTACCCGGTGTACGCGCTGCTGTTCAGTGACACCGGACTCTCGGTCTGGCAGATCTCCTCCCTGTTCGCCCTCTGGTCGGTCACCGCTGTCGCGCTGGAGGTCCCGTCCGGTGCCTGGGCCGACGCCGTCTCCCGACGGCTGCTGCTCTGGCTCGGCCCCCTGCTCACCGCCGTCGGCTTCGCCCTCTGGGTGCTCGCCCCCTCCTACTGGGCGTTCGCCCTCGGCTTCGTGCTCTGGGGCGTCAAGGGAGCGCTGGGCTCAGGCGCGCTCGAAGCACTGGTCTACGAGGAGCTCGAACGGCTCGGCGCCGCCCACCGCTACGCCCGTGTGATGGGCCGCGCCCAGGCCGCCGGGCTCGTGGCCGTGATGGCGGCCATGGGCCTGGCCGGCCCCGTGCTCGACCTGGGCGGCTATCCGGCCGTCGGCCTGGCCAGCGTCCTGGTCTGCCTGCTGACCTCGGCGGTCGCGTACCGATTCCCGGAACACCGGGCACCGGCCGTTGACGGCGACGGCCGACCCTCGATGCTCATGTCGCTGAAGACCGGCCTCGGCGAGGCACGCCGTGACCGACGGGTGCGCGGGGCGCTGCTGCTCGTCCCGGCCGTCAGCGCCGTGTGGGGCGCGCTCGACGAGTACACACCGCTGCTGGCACGCGGCACCGGCGTCGCGGACGAGACGGTCCCGTATCTGCTCCTCCTCATCTGGACGGGAGCCACGGCCGGAAGTCTGCTGGCGGGTCCGGCCGAACGCCTCGGCGCGTCCGGACTGGCCGGCGTGCTCGCGGGCTCCGCACTGGCCCTGGCGTGGGGCGCGGCCACCGGGACACCGGCTGGCATCGCCCTGGTGGCCCTCGCCTTCGGTGGGTTTCAGCTGGCGACCGTCCTCGCCGACGCCCGGCTCCAGATGCGCATCGAGGGCGAGGCCCGGGCCACGCTGACCTCGGTCGCGGGCGTGGGCACCGAACTGGCCACAGTGGGGGTGTTCGGGGCGTACGCGACGATCGGCTCGGCCACCACCCACGGCACGACCTTCGCGGTGTTCGCGGTGCCGTATCTGGTGACGGCACTGCTGCTGGCGGCCAGGCGCTCCGGGGGGAGTGCGGCATGAAAGCCGCAGGCTGTCCGTGGCCGGCCGCGCCCACGTGGTCCACGTGGTCCACGTAGTCCACGCGGTCAACGCGGTCAACGCGGTGGAGCCGTACGATGACACAGCCCCGTGCCTCTGACGGGGCGCGGTGACGCACCGGTCCTCTTCGGCAAGGCGGCTCATGGCCTCGGCCGCCACGGCACGACCGTGCAGCGGCCGAGGCCCCGCTCGACCGAGGCCAAGCTCGCCGAGCCGGCGCACCCGGGCAGGCCCTCGGGGTCCAAGCCGTCCGTGACCGTCCGGCTGTGGCCGGGCAGGGCGTGGCCGGGCCGGGTGTTGGCCTCCGCCGGGCCGTCGCTGTCCTGCGCCGCCAAGTGTCCTTCGCGAGGGCAACGCGACGCCGTTCCTGGCCGACCGGTACAGCCTGGCGGTGCCAGCCACCGCGGTCACGGTGGCGAGCAGCGCGGCGAGCGCGGTGATCGTGCCGAGCGCGGTGATCTTCGTACGACGGTCCATGACAGCCCCTTCGACAGGCGGTGCGGGCAGTGGCCCCGGACGCATTCCACTGTCCCGGCACCGAGCCCTCATCCACATCCCTCTGCGGAGCTCACCCCGCCTCCCTTTCAGGGGGGGGCGCACGGCTCTGACCTGCGCCCCCAGGCCGAGAACCTCTCACCCACAGGGCGTGCAACGAATCGACGCAGGACCCCTGTCGCACGCAATGAATCGTCCACCGGCGCGCAACGGCTCCCGCTTGTCGGGCCGAGCGCGCCGACCGTACCGTCTATCTGGCCCCCAACCCCCTGGCCCCCAACCCCCTGGCCCCCAACCCCCTGGCCCCCAACCCCCTGTTCCGGTGAGGATCACGCATGCGCACCGCCCTGCTCCAGAGCTCCGGCCGCCCCGGCTCGGTCGTCGAGAACCTCAAGGTTCTCGACGAGGCCGCGGGCCGTGCCGCCGCAGCGGGCGCCGGGCTCCTGGTGGCACCGGAGATGTTCCTGACCGGGTACGCGATCGGCGACGACATCGCCCGGCTCGCCGAGCCCGCCGACGGGGAGTCCGCCGACGCGGTCGCGGAGATCGCCGGACATCACGGCCTCGCGGTCGTCTACGGCTACCCCGAACGCGACGGCGAGCGGGTCTTCAACTCCGCCCAGCTCATCACCGCCGACGGCATCCGCCTCGCCGCCTACCGCAAGACCCACCTCTTCGGCCGCTTCGAGCGCGACCACTTCACACCGGGCGAGCAGCCGGTCGTCCAGGCCGAGCTGAACGGGCTCCGGATCGGGATCATGATCTGCTACGACGTGGAGTTCCCGGAGAACGTCCGCGCGCACGCCCTCGCCGGCACCGACCTCCTCGTGGTGCCCACGGCCCAGATGCACCCGTTCCAGTTCGTCGCCGAGTCCGTCGTCCCGGTGCGGGCCTTCGAGAACCAGATGTATGTGGCGTACGTCAACCGGGTCGGTCGGGAAGGGGAGTTCGAGTTCGTCGGGCTCTCCACACTGGCCGGCCCCGACGGGGTGCCCCGGACCCGCGCCGGGCGCGGTGAGGAACTCCTCCTCGCTGACACCGACCCCGCCTTCCTCGCGGCCTCACGCGAGGCGAACCCGTACCTGAAGGACCGTCGCCCCGGCCTCTACGGGTCCCTCATCTGACCCCCACGCCTCAGCCCCACCCCCGAGCTTTCGTGCAAGGAGTCCGTACCCCATGACGTCCACGGTGCCCAACGCCGTCGAGCACGCAGACGAGCAGCAGCCGCCGATCACCATGTTCGGCCCGGACTTCCCGTACGCGTACGACGACTTCCTCGCCCACCCGGCGGGCCTCGGCCGGATACCCGCGACCGAGCACGGCACCGAGGTCGCGGTGATCGGCGGCGGGCTGTCGGGCATCGTGGCCGCGTACGAGCTGATGCAGATGGGCCTCAAGCCGGTCGTGTACGAGGCGGATCGGATCGGCGGACGGCTGCGGACCGTCGGCTTCGAGGGCTGTGACCCGTCGCTGACCGCCGAGATGGGCGCGATGCGCTTCCCGCCGTCCTCCACGGCCCTCCAGCACTACATCGACCTGGTCGGCCTGGAGACCCGCCCGTTCCCCAACCCCCTTGCCGAAGCGACGCCTTCGACGGTCGTCGACCTCAAGGGTGAGAGCCACTGCGCCGAGACGCCCGACGACCTTCCGCAGGTCTACCGGGACGTGGCGAACGCCTGGAACAAGTGCCTGGAAGAGGGCGCCGACTTCTCCGGCATGAACCGGGCCATGCGTGAGCGCGACGTGCCGCGCATCCGCGAGATCTGGGCGAGGCTCGTCGAGAAGCTCGACAACCAGACCTTCTACGGATTCCTCTGCACGTCCGAGGTCTTCACGTCCTTCCGGTGCCGGGAGATCTTCGGTCAGGTCGGCTTCGGGACGGGAGGCTGGGACACGGACTTCCCCAACTCCATCCTCGAAATCCTGCGCGTCGTCTACACCGAGGCCGACGACCACCACCGCGGCATCGTCGGCGGTTCCCAGCAACTGCCGCTGCGGCGTGGGAGCGCGAGCCGGAGAAGGTCGCGCACTGGCCGTACGGGACGTCGCTCAAGTCCCTGCACGCGAACGGTGAGCCGTGTGCCGACCGGGACCCGGCTGCCCGCGGTGCGGTGCAGCCGGGTCACGGTGACGGACGCGCAGGGTGACATCTACCTCTCGTGCACCTGGTGCGACGACAGCGTCTCTGATTGGCTTAGGGATCCACCGTGTTGCTCAGGGATGTGAGCCAATCGCCTTCGTGCCCTGGTACTGAACGGCGGAAGCCGTCAGCCCGCGTGGCACGCCCCTCCGGACGCTGGTCGGTCAGGTCGGGTGACCCCACCGAGGAGGGTGCCCGACGTCGCCTGGGCGCCGGGCGTGCACGTCACACTCTGTCACAGGGGTGCCACGTTGCGCTAACTCGGGTGGGGTGAGCCTGAAGTGGCTGCCGCTGTCCGCGAACGAGCGGATGGAGGTCATGCTGAAGTCGCTCGGCGAGATCTACCCGAAGGTCGACATCAGGAAGCACATCATCGGCAGTCCGGTGACGGTGTCCTGGGAGAACGAGCCCTACTTCATGGGTGCGTTCAAGGCCAACCTGCCGGGCCACTACCGCTACCAGCGGCGCCTGTTCACGCACTTCATGCAGGACCGGCTGCCCGCGGACAAGCGGGGGGTCTTCCTTGCCGGTGACGACATCTCCTGGACGGCCGGCTGGGCCGAGGGCGCCGTGCAGACCGCGCTGAACGCCGTGTGGGGCGTCATGCACCACTTCGGCGGGGAGACCGACCCGGCCAACCCCGGGCCCGGCGACGTCTACGACGAGATCGCGCCGGTGGAACTGCCCGAGGGCTGAGGCCTGAGGCCTGAGGACTGAGCGCCTGGGGCCGGGCCGGTCGCCCGGGATCACACGCCGGCCGCCCGCGCCGCCTCGTACACCTCGGCGGCCACCTCCTTGAGCTCCTGGGCGTCCCGCGCGCCGCCCTGGAGGTCGAGGAAGAACTCGTCGAGGCCGATCTCGGCATGGGCCTTGAGGTCCGTCACGATCTGCTCGACGTTCCCCTGGAACGGGGCGCGGTCCGTGCCGTCGTACGCCTTCGCCGTGTACCGCGGGTTCACCCGCACCACCGACTCGATCGGCCTCGTACGGCCGCGCTCGGCCGCCAGGTCCTGCAACTGCCGCCACTGTGTGGCGAGTTGCTCGGCCGGTCCCATGGCGATCGGCATCCAGCCGTCGGCGCGGTCGACGAGCCGGGTGAGCGCCTTCCTGCTGTTGGCGGGCAGCAGGATCGGGATCGGCCGGGCGGGCTTGGGCCCGATCACGGACGGCGCGATCTTGGTGAGGCGGCCCTCGTACACCACCGGGTCCGGGCCCCACACCGCCTGGCACACGTCGAGAACCTCGTCCAGGACCCGGCCGCGCTCCTCGAACGGGGCGACCCCCGCGGCCGCGTACTCGTCGAGCGACCAGCCCGTGCCGAGGCCCGCCACCACCCGGCCGCCGCTCGCCGAGTCCAGCGTGCCGAGGGCCTTGGCCAGCTGGAACGGGTTGTGGAGCGGGGCTACCAGGACGCTCGTGCCGAGCCGGACCCGCTCGGTGGCCGTGGCGGCCAGTGTGAGGGTGACCAGGGGTTCGGGGACGCTGCGGTACATGTCGGGCCAGGGCAGGCCCGGGATGCCGTAGAGGCCCTGCGTCGCGGGCTCCGGGAACAGGGCGCGCTCGTACACCCACAGGCTCTCGTAGCCGATCTGCTCGGCGGTGCGCGCCACATCGGGTACGTCCTTGCCGATGTCGTACTGCCGCGCCTGCGGAAGACTGAGGCCCAACCGAATGGCCATGCGTACGCTCCTTTGCGTCGTTCGCGTCAAACGGTTCAACCGTCAACCTAACGCGCCCTGAAGCGGAATCGACGGTATGCGGGGCGGGTGTGGCCGGATCAGTCCGGCAGGGGAGTGAGCAGCATCCGGCCCGCCAGCCCCACCGCCGCGTCCAGGCGGTCGCCGAACTCCTCGGCGAGATCGGGGAGCGGGCGCAGGGCCCACAGGGCGCGGGCGGTCGCCCAGGTGGCGTCACGCGCCCGCTCCAGGCTCCACGCGCCGAGGAGATGGGTGAGCGGATCGGCGACCTGGAGGAGGTCGGGACCCGGCATCAGATCTTCGCGGATGCGCTCCTCCAGCGAGACGAGGAGATCACCCACCCGGTCGAACTCGTCCTCCAGATCGGCGGGTTCGCAGTCGAGCGTACGACAGGCGTCCACGACGGCGAGCGCCAGATCGTGGCCGATGTGCGCGTTGATGCCCGCGAGCGCGAACTGCAGCGGTCGTACGCCGGGATGGCGGCGGAACTGCAGCAGGGGCCGCCAGCAGGCGGGCGCGGGTCCTCCTTCGGCGACTCTCAGGTACCGCTCGGCGAACCGCACGTCCAGCGTGACCGCGGCCGCGGTGTCGGGGAACTCCCCGGCGTCCAGCTGCCGGTCGACGGCCTCCGTGACGGTGAGGTAGACGCGGTTGAAGACCGCGATCCCGTCCCGCTCGGGCAGGGCCGAGTCGAGAGCGCGCATCCGGGAGACGACCGTGTCCAGCGAGTCGACGGGAGGGGTGAAGTGTTCCAACTGCGCCATATGGGCAGGGTCCCAGGCCTAGGCTGAGCCGCGTACCGCCGGGCGGGGGCTTCCTCAGAACGGGGGAACCCGCCGGGGCGGAAGGCGGAAGGCGGAAAGAGGGGGGAGCAGTACGTGTCAGGCTTACGTGCCCAGGGCCTGGCCGCACGCAGGGCCGAGCGCAGGCGCGCCGCCCGGCGCGGCGCGATGGTGGCCGTGGCGTCGGTCGTAGCCGTCGTCGGTACCGTCACCGGAATGGTGTCCGCGCTGGACGACGACGGGGGAGCCGACGAGGCGCGGCCCCCGGCGACCCGTTCGCCCAACCTCCAGGCGCTGCCCGTCGTGCCGACCCCGAGCCCGAGCCCGTCGCCCTCCGCGTCGCACACTCCGGCCTCGCCGTCCCCGGCCGCGTCTTCTCCGTCCCCGGCCCCGTCGACGTCGTCCGAGGCGCCGAGCCCGACGCCCTCCCGTACTCGGAGGACGGATACCGTGGCCGCCCCGTCCGCCCGGCTCTACCGCCACCCCGCCTCCCAGGTCCTCGACTGGGTGCGCGCCAACCCGGACGACCCCCGGCGTCCGGTCATCGAGTCCCGTATCGCCGACCGCCCGGCCGCGGTGTGGTTCACCGACAACACGGCGTCCACCATCACGTCCCGGGTCAGGGAGGTCACTGCGGGCGGGGCTGCCGAGGGCCGCGTGCCGGTCGTCGTGGTGTACGCGATCCCGGACCGCGACTGCGGCGGAGCCTCGCAGGGCGGGGCGCGCGGTCTCGCCGCGTACGACGCGTGGATCGGCGCGTTCGCCGCCGGGCTCGGCTCCGACGACGTCATCGTGATCCTGGAGCCCGACGCGATCGCCCAGGCCGACTGCCTCTCGGCGGGGCAACGGGCCGGCCGCTTCGCCTCGTTGGCCCGCGCGGGGCGCGTCCTGAAGGCGGCGAACCCGAAGGCCCGGGTCTACTACGACGCCGGGCACTCCGAGTGGAACCCGGCCGCCGAACAGGCCGCGCTGCTCCGCCAGGCGGGCGCCGCCTCGGCCGCCTCCTCCGACGGGGTCTTCAGCAACGTGTCCAACTTCAACCGGACGAGCGCCGAAGCGGCGTACGTACGGCAGGTGCTGGACGCCCTCGGTGGTCCGGCGGGCCTGGGCGGGGTGATCGACACGAGCCGCAACGGCAACGGCGCCCCGGCCGACGGCGAGTGGTGCGACCCGGCGGGCCGCAAGCTCGGGCAGCCGCCGACCACGAACACCGGCGAGGCACGGATCGACGCCTACCTGTGGGTCAAGCTGCCGGGCGAGGCCGACGGCTGCAAGGGCGCGGCGGGGACGTTCTCGCCGGGGTACGCCTACGACCTGGCGCGCTGACTCCTGAGGCGGGCGACCGGCACCGGGCTCAGCGGATTGCCCGGGTCCGCCTCGGCGTTGATCCGCGTTCCGGGTGCTGCGCGGCGGGTCGCGCGGGCCGCCGACCGCCGTGGACAGCGTCGAGGCGGCGCCGCTCACGGAGACAGCCGTGCCCAGTCTGTGGTCCAGGCTGTTGCCGGTCATCTCGCCGTCCGCCTCGACGTGCCCGGTGTTTCTCGCAAGCGACTTTCTTTGCAAGCGACGAGATCACCACGGCCCTGGCGTGGGGCGTTCGCCGTGGCGGTCAGGACCTCGGGCCGGGAACCGCCGCGTCCGGAGCGATCGGCTTCGGCCGGTCGCTCTCGCCCGTACGCAGTACGCCCGCGAAGACGACGAGCCCGCAGGCCAGAGCCGTCACCAGGCCGAACGAGACCATCAGGCTCGTCGCCTCGGCCAGCGTGCCGATGGCCGAGGGGGCGATCAGGCCCGAGGTGTACGTGATGGTGGCGACGCCGGCGATGGCCTGACTGGGGTTCGGGCCGCTGCGCCCGGCCGCCGCGAAGCACAGCGGTACGACGACCGCGATGCCCAGGCCCAACAGGGCGAAGCCGGACATCGCGACCGCCGGGTGGTCCGCGATGACGACGAGCAGTCCGCCGAGGGCGGCCAGGACACCCCCGGTGCGTACGGTGCGTACCGCGCCGAAGCGGTTCACGATGGCGTCGCCCGTGATCCGGGCCAGGGCCATGGTCAGCATGAAGCCGGTCGTGGACGCCGCCGCGAGCCCGGCCGAGGTGCCCAGCTGGTCCCGCAGGTAGACCGCCGACCAGTCCAGGCTCGCGCCCTCCGCGAACACCGCGCAGAACCCGACCGCGCCGATGAGCAGCGCCGACCTGGGCGGCAGCGCGAAGCGGGGCGGCGGCTCCTCGTCCTCGGTGGGCCTCAGATCCAGTACCCACTGGCAGGCGAGCAGGCCGAGGAGGGTGAGCGCCGCGGCGGCCAGCGTGTGGTGCAGGCGCGCGTCCGAGCCCAGGTGGGCGGCGAGGGTGCCGGCGGCCGAGCCGACCAGGGCGCCCGCGCTCCACATGCCGTGCAGCCCGGACATGATCGACCTGCCGAGACGGTTCTCGATCTCGACGCCCAGCGCGTTCATCGCCACGTCGGCCATGCCCGCCGTGGCGCCGTACACGAAGAGTGCCAGGCACAGCGTCCACAGGTTCGGTGCGAGGGCCGGCAGGATCAGGGAGAGCGTCCACAGCGAGATCAGCCCGCGCAGCGCCGTGCGGGCGCCGAAGCGGTGGGTGATCCGGCCCGCGAGCGGCATCGCCGCGGACGCGCCGAGCGCGGGGAAGGCAAGGGCGAGACCCAGTTGGCCCGCGCTGACCGAGGCGTGGTCCTGGATCCACGGGACGCGGGTCGCGAACGAGCCCGTGACCGCGCCGTGCACCGCGAACACGGCGGCCACGGCGTACCGGGCGTGCCGCACCACACGCTTGTCGTGGACCAATTCGCTCATGCTCCCGCCCGCCCTCCCCGTTGTGTCCCCGCCCCTGTCGGTGCCGTCGCGTAAACTATCAGGAACCTTGCCTGATAGATAGGCGATAAGCAGCCGCGGGGCCCGCTCCGGGCGTACCCCGCCGATCTGGGAGGATCCCGGCATGGCCGCATCACCGAGCACCGCCCGGGCCATCAACGACCGGCTCGCCCTGCGGCTGCTGCAGCAGGAAGGCCCGTTGACGGCAGGGCAGTTGAAGCAGCTCACCGGACTGTCCCGGCCCACGGTCGCCGACCTCGTGGAACGCCTGGCGGCCGCCGGCCTGATCGCGGTCGTGGGGGAGTCCGGCGAGCAGCGGCGCGGCCCGAACGCGCGCCTGTACGGCATCGTCGCCGACCGCGCCCACCTCGCGGCGCTCGACGTGCGCACCGAGGGCGTCACCGTCGTCGTCTCCGACCTGCTCGGCGCGGAGCTGGTACGGGCGTCGCTGCCGATCGCGGACGACACCGGCACCGGGCCCGCGGTGGAACAGGCGGTCGCCCTGGTCGAGGGCGCGGCCAAGGAAGCGGGTGCCGTACGGCTGCATACGGTGGCCGTCGGTGCCCCCGGCCTGATCGACCCCGCCACCGGCGAACTCCGTGACTCCTCCGGCCTCCCCGAATGGCACCGTCGCCTGGTCGCGGCCCTCGCCGAACGCCTCCCCGCCCGTGTCCTCGTCGAGAACGAGACCAACCTCGCCGCCCTGGCCGAACAACGCGAGGGCGCCGCCCACGACCGCGACACGTTCGTGCTGCTCTGGCTCGGCGTCGGCACCGGCGCCGCCGTCGTCCTCGACGGCACCCTGCGCCGCGGCGCCTCCGGCGGCACGGGCGAGATCGGTTTCCTCCCGGTCCCGGGCACGACAACGCTGCCCTCGGCGACGGACTGCGCCGGTGGGTTCCACTCGCTGGCCGGCGCGGGCGCCGTTGTCGAACTGGCGGGGGAGTGCGGGCTCGCGACCGAGACCGCTGCACGGGAGCCGTCGGCTGCCGACATCGTGCGTGCCGCTGTGGCGGCGATCACGGCACCGGGCAGCGCAGCGGCGACCGCTGCCGGCACAGGCGCAGCCCGGAGGCCGGGGGCGGGTCCGTCGGTGGTTGGTCTGGGGGGCGGTGAGGCTCCGGGCGGCCTGGGTCCGCAGGGTGTGGGGTCTGCTGCGGGCGGTCGGGGCAGGCGCGAGGCTGTTGATGTTCGGGCTTCGGATGCCTCGGTTTCAGGTGCCGTGGCTCCGGGTGCCTCGGCACCGCAGGGTGCGGAGTCTGTTGTCTCGGATGTCCCGGTCCCGGGTGCTCTGGCTTCGGGTGTTGTGGAGTCGGTGGTGGCTGGTCCGGCGGGTGGTGAGGCTTCTGGTGTCCGGGGTTCGGATGCCCCGGTATCGGGCGCCCCGGCTCCGGGCGCCGTGAAGGCCGGGGTGGAGGCTCCGGCAGGTGGTGAGGCTTCGGGCGCCTCGGCTCCGCAGGGTGCGGAGTCTGTTGTGGCCGGTCCGGCTGGTGGGGACGCCCTCGATGGCCAGGTCTCGGACGTCCTGGTCTCGGGTGCCCCGGCTCCGGGCGCCGTGAAGCCCGGTGCGGTCGGTGCGGCCGGTGATGAGGCTTCGGGGGACCCGGTCGACCACGTCAGAGAGTCTGTGGTGGGCCATCCGGCCGGTGCTGAGGTCTCGGACGCCCCGGCCCCGGATGCCTCAGCTGTGGACACCCCGGCCCCGGACGCCCCGCCCCCGCACCCCACCGCAGCGGCCCGCTTCCTCGGCGCCCTTGCCGACCGGCTCGCCATCGGTGCCGCCTCCGTCATCGCTGTCCTCGACCCCGGCTGTGTCGTGCTCGGCGGTGAGGTCGGGCAGGCGGGCGGTGAGGTGTTGGCGGCCCTGGTCGAGGAGCGGCTTGTGCGGATGTCGCCGCTTCCCACCGAGGTGCGGGCCAGCGCGCTGGGCGGGGGTGCCGTGGTGCGCGGGGCCCTGCTGATGGCGCGGGACACGGCTCAGGACGAGCTCTTCGCACCGCCCGCACGCTGAGCCGAAGCCCCGCCGAACCGTTCCGCCAAGTACTCCTCGAAGGTCCCCTTGCCGACGGCACGCTCCGGAGCGAGGTGGCCGCCGGAGCGGAAGGCGCGGTAGGCCTTGCCGGCCAGGGGGACATTGATCAGCGGCCGGCGCTTCCCCGTGGCGGCCAGGTAGGCGCGGGCCAGCTCCGGGAACGTACGGATCCCGGGGCCGCCCATGTCCTCGACGCGTCCCGCGGGGGCGCCCACGGCCAGCTCGGCCAGCCGGTCGGCGACCTCGGCCACAGAGACAGGTTGGTCGGAGACTCCGGCCGGGAGGAGCAGGACCGGCGGCTTGGACAGGGCCTGGAGGACCTGAACGACGAGGTCGTGGAACTGGGTGGTGCGCAGGATCGTCCAGCCCAGCCCCGATTCCTCGATCTGCCGCTCCACGGCCAGCTTGGACTTGTAGTAGCCGAACGGCACCCGGTCGACGCCGACGATCGAGATGTAGAGCAGATGGCGCACGCCCGCCCGGCGCGCGGCCCCGATCAGGTTCGCCGCCGCCCGCTCGTCGCCGCCGCGCGGTGTGGTCGCGCAGTGGACGACCGTCTCCACGCTCGCCACGGCCGCGTCCAGCCCGCTGCCGCCCTCGCGCAGATCGACGGCGTACGGCCGGGTGTGCCGGCTGAGCACCCGTACGTCGTGGCCGTCCCCGCGGAGCCGCTCGGTGACGAGTCGGCCGAGGGTTCCGGTACCGCCGGTCACCAGGATCGTGGTCATGCTGGTCCATCCCTTCGGACGCGGGCGCTCCCCGGTGGAGCACCCCGCACCAGCTGGGACCGGACAGACCCTCCGAATGTGACAGCCGACATGTGACAGCCCGACGGAGAAGAGTTCAGCGGCGTGTCAGCTGGCGCTCCACGAAGTCGAGCTTGTCCGGGTTCACCACCGCGCGCACCTGGGCGACCGCCCCCTCGCGGAACTCGAAGCACAGGGCCCCGACCATCGTCTCTCCGTCCCGTGCGAGCAGCGCCGGCCCGCCGTTGACCTCGGCGACGGCGAAGTCCAGGTGCGCCGCGAACCGCTCGAAGGCGCCCCGCAGGAACCGCATGACCTTCTCGCGCCCCTCGATCGGCCGCAGCGCCGAGGTGACCTTGCCGCCGCCGTCGGACCACCAGGTCACGTCCGCGGTGAGGAGCTTCTCCAGCCCGGCCATGTCGCCTTCGCGGGCCGCCGTGAGGAAGGACGCCACGAGACTCTCCCGTTGCTCGGGCGCGGGTTCGAAGCGGGCCTCGGCGGCGGACACGTGCCGGACCGCCCGCCGGTAGAGCTGACGGCAGTTGGCCTCGCCGATGTCCAGGACGTCCGCGATCTCGCGGTGCCCGTACGCGAAGGCCTCCCGCAGTACGTACACCGCCCGCTCGGTCGGAGTGAGCCGCTCCAGCAGGGCCAGCAGCGCCAGCGAGACCGCGTCGCGCTGTTCGGCCGACTCCAGCGGTCCGAGTGTGCCGTCCGAGGTGAGCACGGGCTCGGGCAGCCAGGTCCCGGTGTACTGCTCGCGCCGGGCGCGGGCCGAGGTGAGCCGGTTGAGGCAGAGGTTCGTGATCACCTTGGCCAGCCAGGCCCCGGGGTGCTCGACGGCCGTACGGTCGGCGCCGCTGAAGCGGAGATACGCGTCCTGGACGGTGTCCTCGGCGTCGGCAGCCGAGCCCAGCATGCGGTAGGCCAGGCCGAACAGGCGCGGGCGGTGGGTCTCGAACTCGTCAGCGATGCCGGTCGTCACACCCCCAGCCTCGCAAACGCCGGGGCACCGCTCACAGGGGCCCGAGCCTAGGAAGACCCGGCGGCGGGGCAAGGGCCGTCGTCACCGCCGCCGGGTCGCTCGCAGGGCGGGGGTGTCCCCGCGCCACGAGCGTCGCAGACGGCACGGTGCATCCGAGCCGCGATCGCAGACTTTAAGAGGACTGGACCAAGACGGTCAATAGGTCTGGACCAGGGGTGACGTGGGCAAGTGGGTGCGCTGAGAAGTCCAGTGAGGTGCCTTGTGAGCCACCCCACAGCATTCGGCCGCATGGGTGGCGATCAGGCGTGGCACACTGACCATGTACCAAAAGCAGCGCACTCCGGGGTCGGTGAAAGTCCGAACCGGCGGTTACAGTCCGCGACCCGGTCGCTTCCAGCGGCCGGTTGACCAGGTGAAATTCCTGGACCGACGGTTAAAGTCCGGATGGGAGGCAGTGCGCGGCGGGCGGGCATGCGTGCGCGCCGCCGTCTGTTTTTGGCCTGTCCCAGGGGACGGGTCTCACACGGCGTCGCTCTTCGTGCCGTCGTCCGTCCAGATTCTGTCGTCTTCGACAGTCCCCGGAGTCCGCGCCCCATGAGGCAGGAGGACCCGGGAAGTGTTCACCGGAATCGTCGAAGAGCTGGGTGAGGTCACCGCCGTCGAGAATCTCGGCGACTCCTCCCGCTTCCGTCTTCGTGGCCCCGTCGTCACACAGGGCGCACAGCATGGCGACTCCATCGCCGTGAACGGCGTCTGTCTCACGGTCGTGGACCACGAGGGCGACGAGTTCACCGCCGATGTCATGGCGGAGACCCTCGACCGCTCCAGCCTCGGCGTCCTGACCGTCGGCTCCCGCGTCAACCTCGAACGCCCCATGGCCGTCGGCGCACGTCTCGGCGGGCACATCGTGCAGGGCCATGTCGACGGCACGGGCACGGTCCTGGAGCGCAAGCCGTCCGACAACTGGGAGATCGTCAAGGTCTCGCTCCCCGCGGACCTGACCCGGTACGTCGTCGAGAAGGGCTCCATCACCGTCGACGGCATCAGCCTCACCGTCGTCGACGCAGGCCCCGACTACTTCACCGTCAGCCTCATCCCGACCACCCTCGCCCTGACCACCCTCGGTCTCAAGCAGCCCGGTGACCCGGTCAACCTTGAGGTCGACGTCATCGCCAAGTACGTCGAGCGACTGATGGCCGGTCAGGGGGCCGCGCGGTGAACTGGCTCAACTCCGAGGCGTTCACGCTCTTCGGCCAGCACATCATCTGGGCCGACATGATCGGCAACGTCATCGGTCTGACCGCCCTGGTCCTCGGCTGGCGGCGCTCCATATGGAGCTGGCCCGCGCAGTTCCTCTCCGGTGTCATCCTCTTCGCGGCCTTCGTGACGGCCCATCTGTCCGGCAGCGCCGGCAAGCAGGTCGTCGTCATGCTCGTCGCCGTGTTCGGCTGGCGGCAGTGGCAGCGCGGCAAGGAGCAGGCGGAGGACGGCCACATCGCCGTACGGTTCGCCACCTGGCGCGAGCGCGGAATCCTGGCAGGCGGCGCCGCCCTGGGCACCCTCGCGGTCGGCGGCCTGTTCACCGCGTTCCCGACCCTGTCCTGGGACCCCTGGCCGGACGCGTACATCTTCGTCGGCACGATCGTCGCCATGTACGCCCAGGCACGCGGCATGGTCGAGTTCTGGTTCGCCTGGCTGCTGGTCGACCTCGTGGGCGTACCCCTCAACTTCGCGAACGGCTTCGCCTTCTCCGGTTTCGTCTACATCATTTACGGCGCGCTCGTCCTGTGGGGCATGCGCGACTGGTGGCTGCGCTCGCGCAGGAGCGAACAGCCCGCCCTGGAAGGAGCCCCGGCATGACAACGGCGCCGATTCTCTACAGCACGGACCACATCGAGGACATCGAGGACTTCGCGCTCGACCCGGTCGAGCAGGCCATCGCCGACATCGCGGCAGGCCGCCCTGTCGTGGTCGTCGACGACGAGGACCGGGAGAACGAGGGCGACCTCGTCATCGCCGCCGAGAAGGCCACCCCCGAGATCGTCGCCTTCATGATGAGCGAGTGCCGAGGCCTGATCTGCGCCCCCATGGAGGGCGACGAACTGGACAGGCTCGAACTGCCCCAGATGGTCGCGGACAACACCGAGTCGATGAGGACCGCGTTCACCGTGACGGTCGACGCGTCCGCCGCCCACGGGGTGACCACCGGCGTCTCGGCCTCCGACCGAGCCACCACGCTCCAACTGCTGGCGAGCGGCACGGCCGGGGCGACCGACTTCGTCCGCCCCGGCCACATCTTCCCGCTGCGCGCCAGGCCCGGCGGCGTGCTGGTGCGCAACGGCCACACCGAGGCCGCCGTCGATCTGGCCCGGCTCGCCGGACTGCGTCCCGCGGGCGCCATCGTCGAGATCGCCGGCGAGGACGGGCGCATGCTGCGCCTGCCCGAGCTGATCCCGTTCGCCCGCAAGCACGGCTTCACGATCATCTCCATCGAGGACCTGATCGCCTACCGCCGTTCCCCCAGGCTCTCGACTCCGACCGAGCAGGGGGCACCCGTGTCCGAGCCAGCCGTCCGCCGCGAGGCCCAGACCCAACTGCCCACGGCCTTCGGTGAGTTCACCGCGTACGGCTATCGCTCCACCGTCGACGGCATCGAGCACGTCGCCCTCGTCCACGGCGAGATCGGCGACGGCGAGGACGTCGTCGTACGCATCCACTCCGAGTGCCTCACCGGCGACGTCTTCCACTCCCTGCGCTGCGACTGCGGCCCCCAGCTCCAGACGTCGCTGCGGCGCATCCAGGCCGAGGGCCGGGGCGTGGTGGTCTACCTGCGCGGCCACGAGGGGCGCGGCATCGGTCTGCTGTCCAAACTCCGTGCGTACGAGCTCCAGGAGCGCGGCCACGACACGCTGGACGCCAACCTGGAGCTGGGCCTGCCCGCCGACGCCCGGGACTACGGCGCGGGCGCGCAGATCCTGGAGGATCTCGGCGTCCGCAGCCTGCGGCTGATGACCAACAACCCCGAGAAGACCGACGCGCTCACCCGCCACGGCCTCAAGGTCCTCAGCCGTGAGCCGATGCCCGTACAGGCGGGCGAGCACAACCTCCGCTACCTGCGCACCAAGCGGGACCGGATGGGCCACGACCTGCCCTGGCTGGACACGACCGCCGTGTCCACCTGCGGCAACCAGTAAGACGACCGGTAAGACAACCAGTAAGACGACCAGTAAGAGAAGGACACCGAGGAGAGACGTGAGCGGCAAGGGTGCACCTGAACTGTCCGTACAGAACTGCGGCGACCTGCGCGTCGCGGTCATCGCGGCACAGTGGCACGAAAAGGTGATGGACGGCCTCGTCGACGGTGCCCTGCGCGCCCTGCGCGACCTGGGCATCGACGAGCCGACCCTGCTCCGGGTCCCCGGCAGCTGGGAACTCCCGGTCGTCGCCAAGGTCCTCGCGGGCCGAGGCTACGACGCGATCGTCGCCCTCGGCGTCGTCATCCGTGGCGGCACCCCCCACTTCGACTACGTGTGCCAAGGCGTCACCCAGGGCCTCACCCAGGTGTCCATCGACACCGGCGTCCCCGTCGGCTTCGGCGTGCTGACCTGCGACACCGAGGAGCAGGCCCTCGACCGTGCGGGCATCGAGGGCTCCCACGAGGACAAGGGACACGAGGCCGTGACGGCGGCCCTGGCGACCGCGGCCACGCTGCGCTCAGTATCCGAACCCTGGCGTTAGGCCGGCCGACACAACTTGCGTAAAGTGGGCGCCACCATGTCCAAGAAGACGTTCGAGGAGCTCTTCACCGAGCTCCAGCACAAGGCCGTAAACGGCGACCCCGCCACGTCCCGCACCGCCGAACTGGTCGGCAAGGGGGTCCATGCCATCGGCAAGAAGGTCGTCGAGGAGGCCGCCGAGGTCTGGATGGCCGCCGAGTACGAGGGCAAGGACGCCGCCGCCGAGGAGATCTCCCAGCTGCTGTACCACGTCCAGGTGATGATGGTCGCGCGCGGGATCTCCCTCGACGACGTGTACGCCCACCTGTAGAACCCTGATTCCCCGACACACCCCTTCACGCAAAGGAAGCCGACCTCATGCTGCGCATCGCCGTCCCCAACAAGGGTTCCCTGTCAGGCCCTGGGGCGGAGATGCTGCATGAGGCCGGCTACCAGCAGCGCCGGGAGTCCAAGGAACTGCGCATCGTCGACCCGGAGAACGAGGTCGAGTTCTTCTACCTCCGCCCCCGCGACATCGCGATCTACGTCTCCTCCGGCAAGCTCGACATCGGCATCACCGGCCGCGACCTGCTGATCGACTCCGGCGCCAACGCCGAGGAGATCCTCCCGCTCGGCTTCGCCCGCTCCACGTTCCGCTATGCCACGAAGCCGGGCACGGCCAAGGGCGTCGAGGACCTGACCGGCATGACGGTGGCCACCTCGTACGAGGGCATCGTGGCCAAGCACCTCGCCGACAACGGCATCGACGCCTCGGTCGTCCACCTCGACGGCGCCGTCGAGACCGCGATCGAGCTGGGCGTCGCCGAGGTCATCGCCGACGTCGTCGAGACCGGAACTTCGCTGCGCAACGCGGGTCTTGAGGTGATCGGCGAGCCCATCATGAGGTCCGAGGCCGTCGTGATCCGCCGCACCGGCGCGGAGGCCGAGGAGACCGTCGAGTCGAAGGTGCAGCAGTTCCTGCGCCGCCTCCAGGGTGTCCTGGTGGCCCGGACGTACGTGATGATGGACTACGACTGCCGTGTCGAGCAGTTGGAGAAGGCCGTCGCGCTCACGCCGGGTCTGGAGTCGCCGACCGTCTCGCCGCTGCACAACGAGGGCTGGGTCGCCGTGCGCGCCATGGTCCCGGCCAAGGAGGCACAGCGGATCATGGACGACCTGTACGACATCGGGGCGCGGGCCATCCTGACCACGGCCATCCACGCCTGCCGTCTGTAGAGGGGCTGTTCGAGGTGTCGGATCTCCCTTCCCTTCCCGTCACGTTCAGGCCGGGCCGCACCCGGGCCGTCCTGCTGACCGCCGGGGTCGCGATCTTCGTGGTCATCACCGGGGTCGCACTGCTCCTGGAGAAACTCGGCCCGGGGGAGCGCCTCAGCTTCATCTTCACGGGCGCACTGCTCTTCGGGGTGCTGCTGCTGTTGTCCCGGCCCAAGGTCGTCGCCGACGAGTCCGGGGTCACCGTCGTCAACATCGCCAGCAGGCGGCACCTGGACTGGGCGGAGATCCTCCAGGTGAACCTGCGGCCGGGCGACCCCTGGGTCTTCCTCAACCTCAGCGACGGCACCAGCCTGCCCGCGCTCGGCATCCAGCCGGGCATCGCCAAGCAGCGTGCGATCCAGGACGCCCGTACCCTTCGGGCGCTCGCCGAGGCCCGCGCGATCGGCGACCCCGAGCAGCATCAGGGGTGATTCCGGGCCCCGCCCGGGAGAGGCCGGGCCGGGTCAGGGGCGGTTCACCCGATATTCAGGGAGGACTCAGGGGATTCGCCCCTGCCGTACAGGCCCGTGTCTTGATTAATCTGGTTGCGGTGGCGTTTTCGTTGCGCCACCGCCCCTGTGTCGTGCCGCCAGGCACCCAGGGGTTCCTGCTACCCGAGGAGTGACTCCCTCCAGCGATGGACGGATCGTCCTGTAGTACCTGCGCCGCCCCCTCCCGACATAGCGCGGACCGCCTCCGCGTTCACGCGGAGGCGGCGGCATCATGATCATCCCTCTGCTGCTCCTCGGGGCGGCTTTCCTTCTGATTCTCGCCAACGGCTTCTTCGTGGCGGCCGAGTTCGGCCTCGTGACGGTCGAACGGCAGGACGCGGAGAAGGCGGCCGCCGAGGGCGACCGACGGGCCCACAAGGTCGTGGGCGCGCTCAAGGAACTGTCCTTCCAGCTCTCAGGCACCCAGCTCGGCATCACCATCACCTCCCTCGTCGTCGGCATGCTCGCCGAACCGGCGCTCGCGGAGCTGCTGCACGGTCCGTTCACGGCGGTCGGCATCCCCGAGGGCGCGGTGTCCGGCCTCTCCGTGGCTGTCGGCATGCTGCTGGCCTCGGCCGTGCAGATGGTGATCGGTGAACTCGTGCCCAAGAACTGGGCGGTGTCCCGCCCGTTGCAGGTCGCGCGCTTCGTCGCGGGCCCGCAGCACCTGTTCTCCACCGTCTTCCGTCCGGTGATCGCCGGGCTTAACGCGGTCGCCAACCGGCTCGTACGGGCCCTCGGCGTCGAGCCCACAGAGGAGCTGGCCTCCGCCCGCACCCCCGGCGAACTCGTCTCCCTGGCCCGGCACTCGGCCAGGGCGGGCGCGCTCGAACAGGACACCGCGGACCTCTTCGTACGGACCCTGTCCCTGGGCGAGCTGACCGTTCAGCACGTCATGACCCCGCGTGTGAAGGTCAGCGCGCTCCAGTCCTCGGCCACCGCCGAGGACGTGGTCAACCTGACCCGCGCCACGGGCCTGTCCCGCTTCCCGGTCTACCGGGAGCGGATCGACGAGATCGTCGGCATGGTGCACCTGAAGGACGCGCTGGCGGTCCCGGCACCGCAGCGGCTGCGCACGCCGGTGGGCCGGATCGCCCAGACCCCGCTCCTGGTCCCCGAGACACTGCCGGTGCAGCCGCTGCTGTCCCGACTGCGCAGCGAACAGCCCATCGCGGTCGTCGTCGACGAGTACGGCGGTACGGCGGGCGTGGTGACCCTGGAGGACATCGTCGAGGAGCTGGTCGGCGAGGTGCGCGACGAGCACGACGGGCAGGACCTGCCCGAACTCGCCGTGGCCCCGCCCGAGGACGGGCGGCCCGCGTGGGACGTCGACGGCAGCTGCCGCGTCGACGTCCTCCAGCGCATAGGTCTCGATGTGCCGGAAGGCCCGTACGAGACCGTCGCCGGCCTCGTCGCCGATCTGCTCGGCCGGATTCCGGCCTCCGGCGACAAGGCCGAACTTCCCGGCTGGCGGCTGTCGGTGCGCCAGGTCGGGCACTACCGGGCCGAGCGGGTACGGCTCGTCAGGACCGCCGAGGTTGTCGCGGAGGCGGTCAGATGAGCATGCTCCAGCTTCTGTTCGCCCTGCTGCTCGTGCTCGCCAACGGGTTCTTCGTCGGCGCCGAGTTCGCCCTCGTCTCCGTCCGCCGGAGTCAGATCGAACCGCTGGGTACCGCGCGGGCGCGACAGGTCCTGTACGGGCTCGAACGGCTGCCCCAGATGATGGCCGCGGCCCAGTTCGGCATCACCGTCTGCTCGTTGACGCTGGGCGCGGTCGCCGAGCCGACGGTGGCGCGGCTGCTGGAACCCGTCTTCGAGGCGGTCCATCTGCCGCACGGCATGGTCCATCCGCTGGGGTACGTGATCGCGCTCGCCGTCGTCGTCTTCCTCCACCTCGTCATCGGCGAGATGCTGCCGAAGAACCTGGCGATGGCGGCGCCCGAGAAGACGGCGCTGTGGCTGAGCCCGGGGCTGGTCGCCTTCGCGCGGCTCTGCAGGCCGGTGACGGTGGGCCTGGGCGCGTGCGCCCGGGTGATCCTGAAGCTCTTCCGGGTCGAGCCCAAGGACGAGGTGGAGGCGGTCTTCACAAGTGAACAGCTCAACCGGCTGGTGGAGGACTCCGGGCAGGCGGGCCTCCTGGACCCGGAGGAACAGGAACGCCTGGAGGACGCCCTGGAGCTGGGCTCCCGGCCGGTGACGGACGTCCTGCTGCGGCGCGACTCGTTGGTGACCGTCGATCCATCGGCGACCCCCGCCCAGGTGGTGGCCCTGACGGCTCGCACGGGTTACTCCCGCTTCCCGGTCGCGGCCTCGAACGGGGCCGTCATGGGCTACCTCCACGTCAAGGACGTCCTCGACCTGGAGGACTCCGAGCGGGCCGTTCCCCAGCGTGTCTGGCGTCCCATGACCACGCTCAGCGCGGAGCTTCCTCTCGACGACGCGTTGTCCGTCATGCGCCGTGCTGCCACGCATCTGGCCCAGGTGGCCGACGCGTCGGGGAAGGTGCTCGGTCTGGTTGCCCTGGAGGACGTCCTGGAACTGCTGGTCGGCGAGGTCCGCGATCCGGCCCACCGGGCGGCTCCGGAGCCGGTCCGGGTTGCGGAGCCACGCCCGAGCGGGGCTCCGGAGGAGGCCATGGCGGGTTGACCTGGCCCGGCTGGGGGCGCGTGCGAATGGCGCGCGTCCGGGTTTCCGCGCCCCCGCCGCCCCTACCCGTCCCATCCCCAGGGGCTCCGCCCCTTCGACCCCGCCAGGGGACTGTGCCCCCTGACCCCCGGAGGCGTCTGCGGGTGGGTGGGGGTTGCCGTGGGATCGGCCTACCGGCCTTGGGGGGGGGGGGCGCGGCCGCGCGGCCGGGCGGGGCC
>NZ_JBSFUU010000019.1:67348-142691 GCF_053591955.1 Streptomyces sp. NPDC002845
CCGCCCCCGCGGGGGCGGGGGGGGGGGGGGGGGGGGGGGCGGGGGGGGGGGGGGCGGGGGGGCGGCGGCCGGGGCGGGGGGGGGGGGGGGGGGGGGGGGGGGGGGGGGAGTGTGCGGCCCTGTGGGTGGTGGGTCGGCCTTGCGGCCTCGTCCTCAAGCGCCGGACGGGCTGGAGGGGCCTGGCCTGGGCTGAAAGGCTTGGCGTCACGGAGCCCGAGGAGCCTGGTTCGGGCCTGAGGAGCTCGGCGCGGGGCCCGACCAGTTTGGTTCGGGCCTTGAGGAGCTCGGCGCGGGGCCCGAGGAGCTTGATGTGGAGTCGGAGGAACTTGGCGCGGAGCCGGATGGGTGGTCCGGGGGCGGAGAGGTTCGGCGCGGGCTGATCGGTGTCGGCGTGGGCTGAAAGGCTAGGCGCGGAGTCGGAGGAGCGTGGTGTGGGCCTGTGTGGATTGGCGGCTGGTGAGGTGTGGCGCGGGCTGATGGGTACTGCTCCGGGCTGGAGCCGCGCCCCGTAAGGGGCGCGGGGAACTGCGCGACCAGCCACACACAACCCGCAGCAACCCAACACCCCACACCACCCACCCCACACCACCCACCCCGGACCAACACCCACGCACCCGAGCTCCCTCACCCACCCCGAACACTCCCCGCGGGGGTCTGGGGCGCAGCCCCCGGCGGGGTCGAAGGGGCGGAGCCCCTGGAGGATGGGACGGGTAGGGGCGGCGGGGGCGAAAAACAACCCCCGTTATCTCACCCGCACGCGCCCCCTCACATCCCCGAAGGGTCCTGCGGCCCCCTCCCCGACAGCACCTCCCCGTACGCCTGCATCAGATCCGGCAACCGCAACGTAGACAGGTCGTCCCGGGTCGGCGTCCCCGGATAGCCGGTGAGCCGCAGGTCGCGATACGCGCAGCTCTTCTCGTACAGGGTCCGCAGAAACCGCCCGTTGCCGAGCTCGTCGATCCAGCCCTGGTCGACGACATGGCCGCTGATGGAGCGGAGCTCATCCAAGGCCTCCTCGTCCCAGACGTCCCCGTTTTCCGCGGCCAGCACCTCGCCGATGGAGGTGAGTTCGAGGGGGCGATACGACGGGAAGTCGACCCGCGTGGTGAAGCGGGAGGAGAGGCCGGGGTTGGCGGTGAGGAGGCGGTCCATGCCCTCGGGGTAGCCGGCGAGGATCACCACCAGGTGGTCGCGGTTGTCCTCGGCGCGCTTCAACAACACCTGCAGCGCTTCGTCGCCGTACGCGTCCCCCTTGCCGTACCCGGAGTTGGACAAGGAGTACGCCTCGTCCACGAACAGCACCCCGCCGATCGCCGAGTCGATCAGTTCGTTGGCCTTGACCGCCGTCTGGCCGAGGTATTCGCCCACCAGATCGGCACGCTGGGCCTCCACGAGGTGGTCGCCGCCCAGCAGACCGAGGGCGTAGAAGACGCGGCCCAGGATGCGGGCGACCGTCGTCTTCCCGGTGCCTGAGGGGCCGGAGAAGACGAAGTGCCGCTTCGGGGGCTGGACCGGTAAGCCCTGCCCCGCTCTCAGCCTCGCCATGTTCAACTGCGCCGACAACGCCTTGACCTGGCGTTTCACCGGTTCCAGGCCGACCATCCGCTCCAGCTCGGCGAGGGCCTCCTCCAGGAGGGCGGGATCGGTCGGCCCGGCGGGCAGCGGGAGCGACGGCACCACGGACTTCTCGCGGACCACCGTGTCGGCCGTCTCGGGCGGCAGCCCGCCCGGCGGAGGCAGGTCGGAGTCGGAGAGTTTCAGGTCCCGGCCCTCGGCGCCGAAGAGGGGGTCCATGCCGTCCGGCCCGTCCAGCATGTCCTGCCCGGCCCCGCTGAGCGCGATCGCCGCGAGGTCGGTGGCCTCGTCGTACCCGTCCCCCTCGGCGATCGCGGCGAGCCGCGCGGAGGTGTCCATGAAGGCGGGGTCGACGCGGTGCACCGCGCGGTACAGGGGGAGTGCAGCCGCCGACCGCCCCGTACCCTCGTGCGCCCGCGCGAGCCAGTAACGCAACTCCTTGCGCTGCGGCTGCTCGCTGCGGCAGCGCATCAGCGCGGCGGAGAGCAGCGGCTCGGCCTGGCCGTACATTTCGAGCCGTACCCGGGCCATACCGCCGAAGAGGCCGGCCTCGATGCCGAGCATGGGGTCGTTGATCAAGGGCTCGGTGTGGCGGACCAGCTGCTCCCAGTCCTTGACGAGATAGGCGCGGCAGGCGTGCAGGAAGCGCACCTGCGGGTCCGTGTCCACCGGTGGCAGGCCGGCCAGGGCGCGGTCCAGCTCCGGGACATGGCGCCCGTCCAGCCAGTGCGAGGCGTGGGCCAGCAGCAGATCGCGCGGGCTCTCCAGTACCGGCTGCACCCACCAGCCCAGCCAGTACCAGGAGTTGAGGGTGCGCCGGTGGCGGGCGCGCTGCTCCCCGAAGCGCTCCCGGTGCCGGAACATCCGCAGCAGCGCGGTCGTCGTGTCCACCCGCAGCGCGTGCAGCCCGAGCCAGCCGTCGGCCATCCCGGGATCCATCCGCACCGCGGCGCGGAACTCCTCCTCCGCCTGCGGATAGGCGCCCATCGTGTAGGCATCCACACCTCGCAGCCAGGCGAGGTCGGCCGGGGCCTCGGGGCCCTGCGTGCCGAAGTCCATCACGTCCCCCACAAACCGTGCCCCCGTTGGTATGCCACCGGGCCGGTGCCCGTCGGCAGCCTTCGTCGAACCGCTGTGCCGCGGACGGGAATTGCATGGGTGCGCAGAGCAGCCGTCCGAAGGTCGCACCGAGGGCATCGTACCCGCGGGTCGGTCGCCTGCCGAAGGGTGCCGTACGGCTGTCTTACGAGGTGGGAGCAGATGGGGCGCACTCAGGTCGGTGACCGAGGGTGAACGAATCATGCCCCGGAACGCCCGAGAAAAGGTGGTGAGGGCAGAACGAAGCCCCCGATCACGGGGGAACAACCGGGGGCTTCGCGTCTGCGGCGGCTTCGAATGGCCGCACATTGAGAACGTAAGACCTGTACGGCCCCCGGGTCAAGCCGAGTTGAAGCACTTGGGGAAGTTCCCGCGCAAGGGTCTTCACAAGTTCAGCACACTGCGGATGGTCCGTCACGGTGCGTGAGGAACAGGGCTGATGCGGGGGCCCCGGCGGGTCCCGGGAGCACCTCGTATCCGTTCAAACACTGGCGTATCAGAAGATCGGCGAATGGCCGGGACGGGTCCTCGGCGAAATGCCGGCGCTCCGCGGCGACCCAGCCGGTCCAGAACGCGTGCTGCGTCTTCCCGTCCCGCGCCCGGCCGCGTGCCCAGGCCTCCTCGTCCGGCAACTCCATCCACAGCAGCCGCGCCAGATGGGGGCGCAGGGCGCGGCGTCCCGCGCCGACGCCCTCGACGAGGACCACGGGTGCGGGCGGCAGCGCGCGGGCCTCACCGAAGGCGCGCATGGTCCAGTCGTACGGCAGGTAGTGCGCCGTCTCGCCGCGGGTGAGCGGTTCGATCACCTGGCTCAGCAGCCGCCCGGTCCAGGCGAAGAGTTCCTCGTGCGTGGCGATGTCGTCGAGGTGCAGCACGGGCGCACCACCGAGCGCCGCGGCCAGCCGCTCCGCGAAGGTCGTCTTCCCGGAGCCGGCGTGTCCGTCGACGCCGATCAGGCGGACGGGTCCGCAGGAGGGCGGCAGTCCGAGGAGGTGGGTGGCGAGGGTGTGGATGGCGGTTCCTGTGGTGAGCTGTGGCGGAGGTGTGGCCCGGCGGCCGACTCTACTGCGGGCGTCACTGTTGGTCTTGTCCGGTGATGCCGGGATCACCCAGGTCATGCCAGTGGTTCAGACCAATATTGCTGGGCGTGGCGGGGCGCGGGGTGCTGGCAGAACTCACCTTCCGGCGTCCATAGTTGGCGAACAGCCGTCCAACCCGAACCGCGCCTTCCGGACCTCTGGGGGTCACCCATTCATGACCAGAGCTTACGAGCCGTCCCGCCGAACAGTCCTGGCCGCCGCCGTTGTCGCCGCGGCAGCGGGCGCCATGAGTCCGGCGGCCGCCGCCGTACCGAACCGGCCCGTTGAAGCCCCGGTGAAGGCTCCGACCGACCTCGTGGACAACCGCTCCTGGACCTCGTACACCGACTGGCGCGGAGGCAGCGCGCAGGGCACCCGCGCGGTGGCGGAGGAACGCCCCGGCATCGTGATCGCCACCCCGGCCGGGACCACCGACTACACCGACCCGCACACCGGGAAGACCGCCACCTGGGAGTACGGGACCTGGACGTCACCGGTGCACCGGCTCACCGTGCCCTCGACGGAGGTGATCGCCTCCTGGAACGCGCACACCCCGGCCGGCACCTGGCTCCAGGCCGAGCTGAAGGGCACGTACTCCGACGGCACGGACACGCCCTGGTACGTGATGGGGCGCTGGGCGGCCGGTGACCAGGACATCAGGCGGACCTCGGTCGACGGCCAGAGGGATGGCAAGAGCAGCGTGTGGACGGACACCTTCGCCGTCGACGACCCCGCCTCGGGGCTCCGGCTCGTGTCGTACCGGCTGCGGCTGACCCTCTACCGCCGGCCCGGCACCCGGCTCACGCCCACCGTGTGGCGGCTCACCGTCATGGGCTCCGACGTGCCCGACCGCTTCACCGTCCCGGCCTCCGCCCCCGGGCTCGCCCACGAGCTGGATGTCCCGCGCTACTCGCAGGACATCCACAAGGGGCAGTACCCGGAGTACGACAACGGAGGCGAGGCCTGGTGCAGCCCCACCTCCTCGCAGATGATCATCGAGTACTGGGGGCGCGAGCCGACCGCCGAGGACCTCGCCTGGGTCAACCCCGACTACGCCGACTCTCAGGTGTGTCACGCGGCCCGCTTCACGTACGACTACGAGTACGCGGGCTGCGGCAACTGGCCCTTCAACGCCGCGTACGCCGCCACCTACCAGGACCTCCAGGGCGTGGTGACCCGGCTCCGCTCGCTCACCGACCTGGAGGCGCTGGTCGCGGCGGGCATCCCGGTGATCACCTCCCAGTCGTTCCTGGCCTCTGAGCTGACGGGAGCGGGGTACGGCACAGCCGGGCACCTGATGACCGTGATCGGCTTCACCGCCGCCGGCGACGTGATCGCCAACGACCCGGCCTCGCCGAGCAACGAGGCGGTGCGCCGGGTCTACAAGCGGCGCGAGTGGGAGAACATCTGGCTGCGCACCAAGCGGTACAACGCCTCCGGCAACGTCGCCTCCGGCACCGGCGGCGTCTGCTACCTGTACTTCCCGGCGCGCCCGACCACCCGCCAGCGCCAGGCCCTCGCGGCGGTGGGGGTGCGCTGACCGCCCGCCCGTCCGTCCGCCCGGCACCCGCGGCCCCCGGTGCGACACCGGGGGCCGCGCCGTGTGAGCAAGCTCTCGGCCACGGAGACGCATTCCGGTGGCAAGGTGGACGGACCGGTGGGGGGAAGTCCGCCGTACACCGACAGCAGCGAGATGCCATGACCGCGACCACCGCCACCACCACCCGTGTCCGCGCCCGCACCGGCGGCCCCGAGGACGACGGCCCGAAGATCGTCGAGCACATCATGGGCTGGATCCTCGTGGTGGTCCTCGCGATGCTGGTGACCCGGCTCGGACTGCTGTGACCTGAGACGTCCGGCGCGCGGCGGTGAGCCCGCCCGCGCGTTGTCGATTCCGTGTCGAACAAGCGGATGGCGCAGTTCTGCCATACTGCCGATGTCCCGCTGGCAGTTGGAGACTTGGGCCGGAATTGAAGAGCAGTCAACAGCGCGCGGTGGAGCGCCCGAGAACCCGCGGCACAGACCGCTCTCTGGCCCGCCGCGCCGAACTCATCGCCATCGGGCGGAAGTTATTCGCCGACACGTCGTACGACACGTTGTCGATGGACGACATCGCGCGCCAGGCCCATGTCGCCAAGGGTCTGATCTACTACTACTTCAAGTCCAAGCGCGGTTATTACCTCGCGATCGTCGAGGACTCGGTGGCCGATCTCGTCACCTTCGCGGCCGGCGGTGTCGAACTGCCGCCGCTGGAGCGGGTGCACCGCACCATCGACAGCTATCTGCGCTACGCCGAGCACAACCAGGCCGCGTACCGCACGATCATCAGCGGCGGCGTCGGCTTCGACACCGAGGTGCAGGCCATCCGGGAAGGCGTGCGCGAGGCGATGATCGGGACCATCGCGGAGGGGGCCTACGGCCGCCGGACCATCGGACCGCTGCCCCGCATGGGGCTCCTCGGCTGGCTCTGCAGCGTGGAGGGCGCCACCCTCGACTGGATCGACGATCCGAGGCTGTCCCGCGACACCATGCGCGAGCTGCTGGTGAGGACGCTCGCCGGCACCTTCCGCGCGATCCAGGAGCTGGACCCCTCGTACGAGGCCCCGCTGCCCGCCCGCTGCGACGACTGAGCGAGGGGTGGGGGTCCGCCGCCCCCCACCCCAAGTGCCGTACCGCCTCGGCTAGTTGATCGCCCTGATCAGCTCGCCGCTGGGGGTGTCACCGCTCAGCTCCCAGAAGAAGGTGCCGCCGAGGCGCTGCGCGTTCTTGTAGGCCATCTTCCGCGCGATGGTCCGCGGGGTGTCGTAACTCCACCAGTCGCTTCCGCACTTGGCGTACGCGGTGCCGCCGACCGTCCCGGTGGCCGGGCACGTCGTCTTGAGCACCTTGTAGTCCTCGAAGCCCGCCTCGTACGTCCCCGCCGCCGGGCCGGTCGCCGTACCGCCGGGCGCCGCCTGGGTGACGCCAGTCCAGCCGCGCCCGTAGAAGCCGATGCCGAGCAGCAGCTTCGAGGAGGGGATGCCGAGCCCCTTGAGCTTCGCGATCGTCGCCGAGGCGTGATAGCCCTCCTCCGGGATACCGCGGTAGGAGCGCAGCGCCGAGTGCGGAGCGGTGGGGCCGGTCGCGCTCCAGGCGCCGAAGTAGTCGTACGTCATCGGGTAGTACCAGTCGACGTAGCGCGCGGCGCCCGCGTAGTCCGCCGCGTCGATCTTGCCGCCGGGGGTGGCGTCGGCCGTGATCGCGGCGGTGACCAGGGCGCGGGAGCCGAATTCGGCGCGCAGCGCGGCCATCAGCTCCCGGTACGCGTCCCGGCCGCTGGTGTCGCAGGTGGCGCCGCAGGCGTTCGGGTACTCCCAGTCGATGTCGATCCCGTCGAAGACGTCCGCCCACTTCGAGTTCTCGACCAGGTCGTGGCAGGACCGGGCGAACGCCGCGGGGTTCCGCGCCGCCTCGCCGAACCCGCCCGACCAGGTCCAGCCGCCGAAGGACCAGAGCACCTTGATGTTCGGGTACAGCTCCTTCAGTTTGCGCAGCTGGTTGAAGTTGCCGCGCAGCTCCTGGTCCGCGGTGTCGGCGACGCCGTCCACCGACTCGGCCGCGGTGTACGTCCGGTCGGTCGCCGCGTAGGCGTCGCCCATCGCGCACTTGCCGTCGGTGACGTTGCCGAAGGCGTAGTTGATGTGGGTGAGCCTGGCTGCCGAGCCGGACGTCCGGATGTTCTTGACGTAGTACTCGCGGCCGTAGGTGCCCCATTCCGTGAAGTAGCCGACGACCTTGGAGCCGGCCCTGGTTGGGTGGGTGACCCCGGCCTCGGCCGTGATCGGGGTGGCGGTCGCGGTGGCGGTGCCCGCGCCGGCGAGGAGCCCGGCGCCGAGGACCGCGCAACACGCGGCGGAGATCAGCGTCCGGAGGCGGACGCGGGAGCGGTGTGGTCTGAGCATCGTGACTCCGGGAGAAGGGAGCATGCGGGGAGGGGGGTGCCTGGACCTGCTGGGTGCCGATGGGAGCGAACGCGGTGACGCGCCGTGACGCGCCGGGGGAACGCTAGAAGGACTAGACCAGTTGAGTCAATGGTTTGGACCAATTTGCTGTGGCGGGGCGCATCGCGGAATGTGTTGTAATGAACGGTCGTTAACAAGTGACGGGCTCTGCCGTATCGGGCATACTCCAAGCGCCACAGCCGCTGGTCAGCGGCTTCCGAGACCCGGAAGAGGACCATCGGCGTGTGGCCAGTGAGACCCGACGGCGCCATCCCAACCCTGGTGCGCGTCCGTCGCAGTGCCCGACAGGGAGGAGAGCGTCGCCATGCCCGACCGCGCCCCGCAGCCGGTGGACCGTCAACTGCCCACGGACGAGGCCCGGGATCTGATCTCCCTCGTCCGCGAGATCGCGCAGCGAGAGATCGTCCCGAAGGCCGCCGAGGAGGAGGACGCCGGCCGCTTTCCGCGCCGGCTCTTCGGCCTGCTCTCGGAGTCGGGACTGCTCGGACTGCCGTACGACTCCGAGTACGGCGGTGGCGACCAGCCGTACGAGGTCTACCTCCAGGTCCTCGAAGAGCTCGCCGCGGCCCGCCTCACCGTCGGCCTCGGCATCAGCGTCCATTCCCTGTCCTGCCATGCGCTCGCGGCCTACGGCACCAAGGAGCAGCAGGTCGAGCATCTGCCCGCCATGCTCGGCGGCGGCCTCCTCGGCGCGTACTGCCTCTCCGAGCCCTCCTCCGGCTCGGACGCGGCCTCCCTGCGGACGAAGGCGGTGAGAGACGGCGACGACTGGGTGATCACGGGTACCAAGGCGTGGATCACGCACGGCGGCATCGCCGACTTCTACACGGTCATGGCCCGTACGGGCGAAGAGGGGGCCCGCGGGATCACGGCCTTCCTGGTGCCGGGGGACGCCGAGGGGCTGAGCGCCGCCGCGCCCGAGAAGAAGATGGGCATGAAGGGTTCGCCCACCGCGCAGATCCACTTCGACGGCGTCCGTGTCCCCGGCGAACGGCGCATCGGCGACGAGGGCCAGGGCTTCGCGATCGCCCTGTCCGCGCTCGACTCCGGGCGGCTCGGCATCGCGGCCTGCGCGATCGGCGTGGCCCAGGCGGCGCTCGACGAGGCGGTCGCGTACGCCACGGGGCGGCAGCAGTTCGGGCGGCCCATCTCGGACTTCCAGGGGCTGCGCTTCCTGCTCGCGGACATGGCGACCCGGATCGAGGCGGGCCGGGCGCTCTACCTCGCCGCCGCCCGGCTGCGTGACGCGGGCCGGCCGTTCTCCAAGCAGGCGGCCATGGCGAAGCTGCTGTGCACCGACACCGCGATGAAGGTCACCACGGACGCCGTCCAGGTCCTCGGCGGGTACGGGTACACGGCGGACTTCCCGGCCGAGCGCTATATGCGCGAGGCCAAGGTGCTGCAGATCGTCGAGGGCACCAACCAGATCCAGCGGATGGTCATCGCCCGGCACCTGGCGGGGCCGGAGTCGCGCTGAACGGTGCCAGCGGGTCCCGGAGCCCGGCGAACGCGCCGAGGCTCCTCGGGGGCGTCGCCAACCGGGCCCACTCCGGGTCGTGGCGCCCCGGCAGCGTACGGCCGTGATCCGCCCAAGTCCGCATCAGGGCACGGTAGATGGGCGGGTCCGGCGGCGGCACGAGCCCCTGCGGAACCGATTCTGCGGAGGCCGGGACATATACCCGGCGTCGGCGTCCGGTCGCTGAATATGTAGGGGTCATACCGGGGCCAACGCGTGAGCGGCGGGGCGGTCACCGCTCGCGGGAATCGTGCGTGGGTTCGCGGCCGGCCCCTACGGGGCACCCTCCGCCTCCTCGGCGGAGCCGGGTGCGCCTGTCCGCACCACGGCGGCCTGCGAGCCGTGGCGCGGGGGCGGTTGCTGAAGGCGGGGCCTCGGGGCGGGCCGCGGCGACGACGCACCGTGCGCCGGACGGACCGGAGGAATGAGCGAAGTCCGGTGTGCAGGACCGGTGTTGGGTGTCAGGCGGCCTGGCGCCGCATCACCGGCACCCGGATCGGGCGCGAGCCCGGGCCGCCGACGTGCGAGAAGGGCTGCGTCCGCCAGTCGAGTCCCTGAGGGAGCGTCAACAGCAGGGCGGTGTCCTGCTCCTGGGGCTCCACGGACTCGTCGGCGGGCCGGGCCTCGGTCGCCGCGCGACCCGTACCGGCGCAGACCGTGAGCCCGAACGGGTTCCACGGCGACACGCACAGCGCGTGCTCGGGCAGGACCTCCTCGTCCGCCAGGAGCGCGATCGGCTGGGCGCAGTCCGGGCAGATCACCCGGTACATCTCGAAGGTGTCGTACGTGTCGAACTCGTCGCTGTCGGCGTCCGGTTCGACGCCCTCCGGCTCGGGCTCGACGACGGGCCGCTGCCGCTTGGGCGCGGTACGACCAGGGCGCTTAAGACTCTGCATGGGTTAACTCCCCCTCGGGCTGGGCCGTGAAGGCGCTGCGGCCTCGACCACAGCAAGCACTTCCCGCCCGGTCTCGGCGGTAATCACGAGAGCATCACGAAGCCCGTTCGAGGACTGTGGCGTTCGTCACATGCCGCACGCAGGTGCCCGGCGCGAGCGGGCCGTCACCCGGATGGCTCACAAACGACTCGCGGCCACATCACGAACCGGGTATGACCTGCGCCGCTGAGGTATCCGAGGAGATCACACGCCCTGTAGGTTCTTGCGCCATGGAGGAGCTGGACCGACAGATCGTGCAGCTGCTCGTCGAGGACGGGCGTATGAGCTACACAGACCTGGGCAAGGCCACGGGCCTGTCCACGTCCGCCGTGCACCAGCGGGTGCGCCGGCTGGAGCAGCGCGGCGTCATCCGCGGCTATGCCGCGGTCGTCGACCCGGAGGCCGTCGGGCTGCCCCTGACCGCGTTCATCTCGGTCAAACCCTTCGACCCCAGCGCCCCCGACGACATCGCGGAACGCCTCGCCGGCGTCCCGGAGATCGAGGCGTGCCACAGCGTCGCGGGCGACGAGAACTACATCCTCAAGGTGCGTGTGGCCACCCCGCACGAGCTGGAGGAGCTGCTCGCCCGGCTGCGGTCGCTGGCGGGGGTGTCGACGCGGACGACGGTCGTGCTGTCGACGCCGTACGAGGCGCGGCCGCCGCGGATCTGACGGCTCGGGTGCCGCGCCCCGACGACCGGATGCCGCGGATTCGGTGACCTGGGTGCGGTGGCGTCGTGGCGAGGCGCGAGACTGGGGCCCATGAGTGAGAGCACCGCCTCGTCCGCCACCGTGCTGCTGCGCGGTGGAGAAGTCCACAGCCCCGCCGACCCCTTCGCCACCGCGATGGTCGTGGAACGCGGGCAGGTCGCCTGGGTCGGCTCCGAGGGCGCGGCCGACGCCTTCGCGGACGGGGTCGACGAGGTGATCGACCTCGACGGCGCCCTCGTCACCCCGGCGTTCACCGACGCACACGTGCACACGACGTCCACCGGGCTTGCGCTCACCGGCCTCGACCTGTCCGGCGCGCCTTCCCTGGAGGCGGCTCTCGCCCTGGTCGGGGACTTCGCCGCCGCCCGCCCCGCCGACCGCGTCCTGCTGGGGCACGGCTGGGACGCCGCCCGCTGGCCCGGTGGCCGCCCGCCGACGCGCGCCGAACTCGACGAGGTCACGGGCGGCCGCCCGCTCTACCTCTCGCGGATCGACGTGCACTCGGCGGTCGTCACCACCGCTCTGCTGGACATGGTCCCGGGCGGCACGGGTTTCGAGGAGGGCCCGCTCACCCGCGACGCCCACCACGCCGTACGCGCCGCCGCGCTCGGAGCTGTCACCCCGGCCCAGCGGACCGAGGCCCAGCGCGCCGCGCTCGCCCGTGCCGCCTCGCTCGGCATCGGTTCGGTCCACGAGTGTGCGGGCCCCGCGATCTCCTCAGAGGACGACTTCACCGGCCTGCTGCGGCTCGCCGCCGAGGAGCCGGGCCCCCGAGTGGTCGGCTACTGGGCCGAGCGGGCCGAAGAAGGCGTGGCAAGAGCGAACGCTCTCGGGGCCCTCGGCGCCGCGGGCGACCTCTTCGTCGACGGCGCCCTCGGTTCGCACACCGCGTGCCTGCACGAGCCGTACGCCGACGCCGGCCACACGGGCACCGCCTACCTCGACGCCGGGGCCGTCGCGGTCCACGTCGTCGCGTGCACCGAGGCGGGCCTCCAGGCGGGCTTCCACGCCATCGGGGACGCCGCCGTGACCGCCGTGGTCGAGGGCGTGCGCGCCGCCGCCGAGAAGGTCGGCCTCGCCCGTGTCAGGGCCGCGCGGCACCGGGTCGAGCACGCCGAGATGCTCACCCCCGACACCGTGGCCGCCTTCGCCGAACTCGGCCTCACCGCCTCCGTACAGCCCGCCTTCGACGCGCTGTGGGGCGGCGAGGACGGCATGTACGCCCAGCGACTGGGCGCCGAGCGGGCCCGTACGCTCAACCCGTTCGCGGCCCTGCTGCGCGCCGGCGTCCCCCTCGCCTTCGGCTCCGACGGCCCCGTCACGCCGCTCGACCCGTGGGGCACCGTCCGCGCGGCGGCCTTCCACCGCACCGCCGAGCACCGCGTGTCCGTACGCGCCGCGTTCACGGCGCATACGCGCGGCGGATGGCGGGCGATCGGACGGGACGACGCGGGCGTCCTGGTGCCGGGCGCACCCGCGGACTACGCCGTGTGGCGCACCGGCGAACTCGTCGTCCAGGCCCCCGACGACCGGGTCGCCCGCTGGTCGACCGATCCCCGCTCCGGCACCCCCGGCCTGCCCGATCTGAGCCCCGGCACCGACCTTCCGGTCTGCCTGCGCACCGTCGTCGGCGGACGCACGGTGTTCGTACGGCCGGGCGAGTGATATACGGGGGCGGCGGGGGGTCCCTCATCCCCCGCCGCTCTTCGCGCTACCTGCGCATCCTCCGCGCTGACCAGGCAACGAAGGGAAATCGCGCAGGTCAAACGACTGTTGACAGGCGGCCGCAGGAGGCGGGTAGGTTCTGCCGGGTCCACCACCGGACGTCCGACCGGTGAACCTCCGCGCGGTCGTCGAGCGCCACTGGGTCACGGGTGGTGTGCCGCACCGGCGCACCACCACTGGGAGCCAGGCCCAGGGGCAGCGCCTCGGCGAGGGAACGTTCAGCCAGTCGGCAGGTGTGACCCGGGTGGGGCCCGGACGCTCAGTAGACAACGGCTTTCGGTCGATCCGCAGCCAGCGGGTCCCAGGTCGGCCCGAAGGGCGCCGGGCCCCGATCCGCACCCCACGGAGAATTCTCCGGCGCGCTCATGCACGCCTCTTGTCCATTCCACGCCGCTGTACCACCGTGCCGACACGTCGGCGCAGGCCGTGGCCATTAAGGTGGACCTCTGCGTACGGACACGAAGGGGCAGCAGTGAACGACGGCGACGGGACCCTCGCGGCAGGGGCCCAGGGGAGGCAGTTCGGTCCGCTCGGCACGGCCTTGGTGATCATCCCGACCTACAACGAGGCGGAGAACATCAAGGCCATCGTCGGCCGGGTACGGGCAGCGGTGCCCGACGCCCACGTCCTGGTCGCGGACGACAACAGCCCCGACGGCACGGGCAAGCTCGCCGACGAGCTGGCCGCCGAGGACGACCACGTCCAGGTGCTGCACCGCAAGGGCAAGGAAGGGCTCGGCGCCGCGTATCTCGCGGGCTTCCGCTGGGGCATGGAGCACGGCTACGGCGTCCTGATCGAGATGGACGCCGACGGCTCCCACCAGCCCGAGGAACTGCCCCGGCTGCTGACCGCCCTCAAGGGCGCGGACCTCGTCCTCGGCTCCCGCTGGGTGCCCGGCGGCCGGGTCGTGAACTGGCCCAAGAGCCGCGAGTTCATCTCCCGCGGCGGCAGCCTCTACTCGCGCGTCCTGCTCGACGTACCCGTCCGTGACGTCACCGGCGGCTACCGCGCCTTCCGCCGCGAAACCCTCGAAGGCCTCGGCCTCGACGAGGTCGCCTCCCAGGGCTACTGCTTCCAGGTCGACCTTGCCCGCCGTGCCGTCAAGGCCGGCTACCACGTGGTCGAGGTCCCCATCACCTTCGTCGAGCGCGAGCACGGCGACTCCAAGATGAGCCGCGACATCCTCGTCGAGGCGCTGTGGCGGGTGACCGCGTGGGGCGTGGGGGAGCGGGTGGAGAAGCTCTTCGGTAAGGACAAGTCTTAGCTTCGGTAAGGACAGGTCTTAGCGTCTTCGGCAGCGGCAAGCCGCGGCGTCTTTGGCAGGGACAAGCCGTAACGGCGGACGCGCCGTGGCCCTACGGCCGCACGGGCACTGCCGTACGGCTTTCACCGGGAGTGCCGTACGGCCTCACCGGCACACCCGGTCACCCTCTTATCCCGCGCTGAGCCGGATCCAGGCACACTGGGAGCATGACGACTGGCGCACCGACCCCCACCTACCCCGCCCGGCCGCGGCGCTCCCGGCTGCGCACGTTCCTGCCGCTGGGCATCGCCGCGTGGCTGGTGCTGGAGATCTGGCTGCTCACGGTGGTCGCGGGCGCGGCCGGCGGCTTCACGGTCTTCCTGCTGCTGCTCGCCGGTTTCGTCCTCGGCTCCGTGGTCATCAAGCGGGCCGGCCGCCGGGCCTTCCGCAACCTGGCCGAGACCCTGCAACAGCAGCAGGCCGGCGTGGCCCCCACCGGCGGCAACAGCGAGGGCAACGGGCTGATGATGCTCGGCGGCCTGCTCCTGATGCTCCCGGGCCTGCTCTCCGACGCGGTCGGCCTGGTCCTCCTGATCCCGCCGGTCCAGAAGGCCCTCAGCCGCTACGCCGAGCGCACCTTCGAACGCAAGCTCCGCGAGGCCACTCCCGGCAGCCTCGGCGGCGCCTTCCAGCAGGCCCGCATGCACCGCCCGGACGGCAAGGTGGTCCCGGGTGAGGTCGTCAGGGACGACGAGGGCGAGGCTCCGCAGAGCCCGAGGCCGCCGCTTGAGTCTTAGCCGGGGGTCTGGGGGGCGGAGCCTCCAGAGAGGCTCACTCTTCCCGCCGGCACAGCAAAACGTGGGCGCCGTACATCACACGTACGGCGCCCACGTCTCAGGTCGCGCTCTGTATGCCGCCAACCCCCGGAGGGATTACGCGGACTTGCGGCTGTCCCGCGGATGTACCGCGATGTTCATCGCACCGGAGCGGAGAACGGCCAGTCGCTCCGCGAGGACCTCTTCGAGCTCCTCGCGGGTGCGTCGCTCCATCAGCATGTCCCAATGCGTACGCGCAGGCTTGGCCTTCTTCTCTTCAGGGCCGTCGCCGTCCACGAGAAGTGCCTGGGCCCCGCAGACCTTGCACTCCCACTCCGGCGGGATCTCCGCCTCGACCGAGAAGGGCATCTCGAAGCGGTGCCCCTTCTCGCATGCGTACTCCACGGCCTGGCGCGGGGCCAGGTCGATGCCGCGGTCCGTCTCGTAGCTGGTCACTACGAGGCGTGTGCCGCGAAGAGCTCGCTCACTCATGAATCGTGCCTCCCGGGCTTGTCGCCCACAGGACAGGTGTCGCTGTCGTCGTCATCCGGTCAACGTCCGGTCGGCGGTAAAGATTCCCGTTCTGGGTCATGCGTCGCCGTCGTAGCCGCCCCTTGTTGTACCCACCGGCGCCCGGTTTGTCACATCTGACAGCAGATGTCACCCAGCGTTTCGGCATCTTTGACGCGCAGTAACGGTACGCCTGGCAGGCCAAACGCGTACACTACAGGCCTTTGCCGTCCGACGCTAAATCCGTTCGGGTACGGGATTGCCCGCGTCGCTGATCGCGCGCCGCACCGGAACTCGCGCGAGCAGGGCGAATCCCAGCAGGAAGAAGGCCACCAGCGAGATGATCGCGTCCCGATAACTTCCCGTCAGCTGGTACGTCAGACCGAACAGAAGCGGGCCCAGCCAGCTCATGCCGCGGTCGCTCAGTTCGTACGCCGAGAAGTATTCGGCCTCCTTACCCGGCGGCACCAGATGCGAGAACAGGGAGCGCGACAGAGCCTGGCTGCCCCCGAGGACCAGACCGATCCCGGCGGCCAGCGCGAAGAACCAGACGGGCGCGCCCGCGGGCAGGAAGTACCCGGCGCCGAGGATCAGCGTCCAGGCGACCAGCGAGCCGAGGATCGTGCGCTTCGCGCCGTACGTCCGCGCCAGCCACGCCATGCCCAGGGCGCCGCCCACCGCGAGCACCTGCACCAGCAGCACCGCTCCGATCAGCGTCGACTGTTCGAGGTCCAGCTCTTCGGAGCCGTACACCGAGGCCTGCGAGATCACCGTCTGGATGCCGTCGTTGTAGACGAGGTACGCCAGCAGGAAGGCGAGGGTGAGCGGGTGGCGGCGCATGTCGCGGACGGTCGCCATGAGCTGCCGCAGCCCCGGGGCGGTGGCCCCCTTTGTCACCACGGGCGCCCGGCGGTCCCGCAGACGCTTCAGCGGTACGAGCGTGAAGGCGCCCCACCACAGCCCGGCCGACGCCAAACAGATGCGGACCGCCGTGCCCTCGGAGAGACCGAAGCTGTCGTGGGCGGTGAACAGCACCAGATTCAGGACCAGGACCAGTGAGCCCGCCGCGTAGCCGAAGGCCCAGCCCCGGGAGGAGACCGCGTCGCGTTCCTCGGGCGTCGCGATCTGCGGCAGGTAGGAGTTGTAGAGCATCATCGAGACCGACTGCGCCGCGTTGGCCACGACCAGCAGCAGCCCGCCCAGCAGATAGCGGTCGCCGTCCAGGAAGAACATGCCCGCCGTCGCCGCCGCCCCCAGATAGGCGGCCCCCGCCAACAAGGGCTTCTTGCGGCCCGTACGGTCGGCTGCCGCGCCCACCAGGGGCATCACCACGATCGCGACGATCACCGACAGGGACACCGAGTACGCGAAGAAGGAACCGGCGCGGACCGGTATCCCCAGGGGATGCACATAACCGTCCGCGTCCGCCGCCGCCTTGGCGACGGAGGTGAGATAGGGACCCAGGAACACGGTCAGGACGCTCGTCGAGTAGACGGAGCAGGCCCAGTCGTAGAAGTACCAGCCGCGCTGTTCGCGCCGTCGCCCGGCAGCCTCGTCGGCTGTCCCCTCCCGCACGGTGTCGGTGCCCACGCGTGCCCTCACTTCTCCGTGAACGGTGCCGCGCGAGGGCTCAGGCCCAGGTTCCCCGTTCCTTGAGGACCGTGCGCAGCGTGTCGATGTGATCGGTCATGATGCCATCGACTCCGAGGTCCAGGAGATGGTGCATGCGTTGCGGTTCGTTCACGGTCCACACGTGAACCTGCAGCCCACGCGCGTGGGCCGCCCGTACGAAGCGGTGGTCGACCACGGGCACGCCCGACTGGGCCTCGGGCACCTGGGCCGCGACCGCCGAGCGGCGCAGGGTGGAGGGGATGCCCCACGAGCGCAGCCGCAGTCCCAGGACGCCGGAGGTGCCGTACGAGGTGGCCAGGCGGGGGCCGCCCAGGCGCTGGGCGCGGGCGACGCGCGACTCCGAGAACGAGCCGACGCAGACGCGGTCCCACGCGCGCGTGCGGGCGATCAGGCCGAGCAGCGGGTGGAGGGCCGGCTCCGCCTTGATGTCGACGTTCCAGCGCACCCCGGGGAACTCTTCGAGCAGGTCCTCGAAGAGGGGTACCGGTTCGGCGCCCGCCACGCGCGCGTGCCGCACGTCCTTCCAGGGGAGGTCGGCGATGCGGCCCGCTGCGTCGGTCACGCGGTCGAGGGTCGCGTCGTGGAAGGCGACGAGCTTCCCGTCGGCCGTGGCGTGCACATCGGTCTCGATGTAGCGGTAGCCCGCCGTCACCGCGCGCCGGAACTGGGCCGCGGTGTTCTCCAGACCGTCCGCGGCCCCGCCACGGTGGGCGAAGGCGATCGGACCCGGGTGGTCGAGATATGGGTGGCGTATGAGCGTGGTCACCGGGGCAGTATGGCCCGCTTCGTTGGACGGGCGGCAACGACCGTGCTGCCGGGGGCCGTGGGAACGGCGAACACCCGCAGGAAGAGCTGGGCCAGCGGGCCGATCGACAGCGCGTACAGGATCGTCCCGACGCCGATCGTGCCCCCGAGGGTGAAGCCGGTGGCGACCACCGTCACCTCGACGGCCGTCCGCATCAGGCGGATCGAACGGCCCGTACGCCGGTGCAGACCCGTCATCAGGCCGTCGCGCGGGCCGGGGCCGAAGCGGGCCGCGATGTAGAGGCCGGTCGCCACACCGTTCAGCAGGATGCCCGCGGCCAGCAGGGGAATCCGTACGGCGAGGGTGTGCGCCTCGGGCACCAGCGCGAGCGTGGCGTCCATCGCGAGGCCGACGACGAAGACGTTGGAGACCGTGCCGAGGCCCGGGCGCTGACGTAGCGGGACCCACAGGAGCAGCACCACCGCGCCCACGATGATCGACACGACACCGATCGTCAGCCCGGTGAGTTCGGCGAGTCCCTGGTGCAGTACACCCCATGGCTCCAGGCCGAGACCCGCCTCCACGAGGAGGGCGGAGCTGGCGCCGTAGAGCGCGAGACCGGCGTACAGCTGGATCAACCGTCGCCCGAGACGGCTCTGTGTGGACAAGACGTGCCCCCCTGTGGTGGTAGTGGACCGGTGCGTGACACTCTGTGGCTTGGTGGGGAACGCCATCCATGGCCAATTCGGGGAAGGTGGACTGGAAAACATGGCGCAGTGGACTTCGGCGGTCGGGGCGGCGCAGCTCGCCCGGCTGCTCGGCTCCCAGCAGGAGCGCCCCGCGGGCCCCGGCACGCGCCGTCCGCCCGCCTACCGCGCGCTGGCCGACGGCATCCGGCTGCTTGTGCTGGAGGGCCGGGTGCCGGTCGCCGCCCGGCTGCCCGCCGAGCGGGAGCTCGCGCTGTCCCTGTCCGTCAGCCGTACGACGGTCGCGGCGGCCTATGAGGCCCTGCGCAGTGAAGGCTTCCTGGAGTCCCGCAGAGGCGCGGGCAGCTGGACCGCCGTGCCGGCCGGGAACCCCCTCCCCGCGCGCGGCCTGGAACCGCTGCCGCCCGAAGCGCTCGGCTCCATGATCGACCTGGGTACCGCGGCCCTGCCCGCGCCCGAGCCATGGCTGACCCGGGCCGTCCAGGGCGCCTTGGAGGAGCTGCCGCCGTACGCCCACACGCACGGCGACTACCCGGCCGGCCTGCCCGCCCTGCGCTCGATGCTCGCCGAGCGCTACACCGCGGGCGGGATCCCCACCATGCCCGAGCAGATCATGGTCACCACCGGTGCGATGGGCGCCATGGACGCCATCTGCCACCTCTTCGCCGGGCGCGGTGAACGCGTCGCCGTGGAGTCGCCCTCGTACGCCAACATCCTCCAGTTGATGCGCGAGGCCGGGGCCCGGCTGGTGCCGGTCGCGATGGCCGAGGGCCTCACCGGGTGGGACCTGGACCGCTGGCGGCAGGTACTCCGGGACGCGGCGCCCCGGCTCGCCTATGTGGTCGCCGACTTCCACAACCCGACCGGCGCCCTCGCCGACGAGAACCAGCGGCGGCGGCTCGTCGACGCGGCCCGGGCCGCCGGGACCGTGCTCGTCGTCGACGAGACCATGAGCGAGCTGCGTCTCGACGCGGACGTGGAGATGCCACGGCGGGTGTGCGGCTTCGACCCCGCGGGGTCGACCGTCATCACCGTCGGCTCGGCCAGCAAGGCCTTCTGGGCCGGCATGCGCATCGGCTGGGTCCGTGCCGCGCCCGATGTGATCCGCAGCCTGGTCGCCGCGCGCGCGTACGCCGATCTGGGGACTCCTGTCCTGGAGCAGCTCGCCGTGAACTGGCTGATGAGCACGGGGGGCTGGGAGCAGGCCGTGGACGTGCGGCGCGAGCAGGCGCGGGACAACCGGGACGCGCTGGTCGCCGCGGTGAGCAGGGAGCTTCCGGGCTGGGAGTTCGCCGTGCCGCGCGGCGGGCTGACGCTGTGGGTGCGGACGGGGGGCCTGTCGGGGTCACGGCTCGCGGAGGCGGGGGAGAGGGTGGGCGTGCGCGTTCCGTCCGGGCCCCGCTTCGGCGTGGACGGTGCCTTCGAGGGGTATGTGCGGTTGCCGTTCACGGTGGGGGGTGCGGTGGCCGAGGAGGCGGCGGCGCGGTTGGCGGCCGCGGCGCGGCTGGTGGAGACGGGGGCGTCCGGGGGGACGGAGTCGCCGCGGACGTTTGTGGCGTAGGGGTCGCTCACGGGCGACTTCTCGCCCCCGCCGCCCCTACCCATGCCCATCCCACAGGGGCTCCGCCCCCTGAACCCCCGCTCCTCAAACGCCGGAGAGGCTGAATTTCAGCCCGTCCGGCGTTTGAGGACGAGGCCGCCAGGCCGGTGCGGGGGTCTGGGGGCGTAGCCCCCAGCGGGGATCCGGGGCAGCGCCCCGGGGGTGGAACGGGTAGGGGCGGCGGGGGCGAGAAACCTCCCCCCGAAACGCCCTAACCCTCCGCCACCGCGGCCTCCGCGGCGATCGGTTCCGTGTCGGCCGGAGCCGTGGGTGCCGGGTCGGCCGGAGTCGTGCGCCCCGGCAGCAGTTCCAGCACCGCCTGCCGCTGGCTCTCGCTCGTGGCGTCGTCGTACGGGTCCGGGGTCGCCGGGACCTGGAGGCGGTGGACGGGGCCGGTGCCGAGGCGGGCGTAGCCGCGGCCGGGAGGGGTCTCGGGGGCCAGCGTGGTGTGCGGGAGGGCGCCCAGGAACGCTTCCAGGTCCTCCGGCGACGCCGGGCCCAGCAGCACGCGCGCGCGTGTGTGCTGCCGTACCGCGTCGGAGAGGGTGTCCAGGCAGTCGAGCTGTTCGGCCACGACGACGGTGACGTTCGCGGCGCGCCCGTGGCGGAGCGGGACCTGGAGGAGGGGCTGCGGGTCCCGGCCGCCGTCGGCGGCGGCCAGGTGGCCCAGCGCGCTCGGGCGGTCGAGCAGGATCCACAGGGGGCGCTTGGTGTCGTCGGGCGAGGGGTGGCCCGACTGGCGGGCGCGGTTGACGGCGATCAGGCGGCGCTCGGTCTCGTGGGCCGCCCACTCCAGGGTCCCCAGGGCGCCGGCGAGGCCGCATTCGACGGCGAGGACACCGTTACGGCCGGTCAGGCACGCGTACTCGCCGGTCCCGCCGCCCTCGACGATCAGGACGTCGCCGTGCTGCAGGGCCTGGAGCGCGATCGAGCGCAGGAGGGTGGTCGTCCCGCTGCCGGGCTCGCCCGTGATCAGCAGATGCGGCTCGGTGGAGCGGACGCCGGTGCGCCAGACGACCGGTGGGACGTCGTGCTGCTCGTCACCGTAGGACAGGGGGAGCGTGCGCTGGACGTGGGTCGGGTCGGTGAAGCCGAGGACCGTCTCGCCGGGTGCTGTGACGAAGCGCTGGGCGGCGATGTCGGTGGGGAGCGGGGGCAGGACCGTGACGATCAGTTCGTTGCCCTCCTCGTCCCAGTCGAAGTGGTACTCACGGCCGCGGCCCGCCTTGGCGTGCAGCAGCTGTTCGACGCGTGCGCGGGAGGCGGGTTCGCCGTCCGTGAAGTACGCCGGGTAGTGGATCGTCAGATGGGACACGCGGCCCGTGTCGTCGAAGTCGTACGACGGGAAGGCCTTCTCCCAGTCGCCGCCGTGGGCGTAGAGGGGGGCAGGGTCCTCGGCGGCGGAGAAGTAGGGAACCAGCGCCTCGTACAGGGACGTCAGACGCTGGGTCTGTGCCGCGTCGGGGCCTGTGGGCTCCGACGCGGGGCGCTCGCGGCCCTGCCAGGCTGCCGCCGCCATCAGCGCGATGACGGCGAGCAGCGGCCCGTACGGCATCAGCGTCACGACCAGGACCACCGAGGCCACCAGGAACAGCAGCGAGCCGCGCCGGTCCTTGGGGGTGTCGGCCCACTTGCGCCGCCCGGCGGCTGCCAGCCGGCGCAGGCCACGGGTGATCGTGATCAGCGGGTGGAGGACGTCGGTGGCGCTGTCGGCCGCCGTCCGGGCCAGCTCCCGGCTTCGGGCGAGCTGTGCGCCGCCGTTGCTCAGAATGCGGGGGAGGGGGCGGAGGGCCACTGCGGTCTCCTGAGGGTGCGTGCGGACGGGAGCGGGCTCAGAAGTTGATCCCGCCCAGGAGGCTCGCGAGGCTCTCGCCGCCCGCCTTGATGCTGGGGGCGATGGCGGTACTGGCGAGGTAGAAGCCGAACAGTGTGGCGACGATCGCGTGCGAGGCCTTCAGTCCGTCCTTGCGGAAGAAGAGGAAGACGATGATGCCGAACAGGACGACGCCCGAGATGGACAGAATCATTTGTGCTCTCCTGGTCGAGGGGGACAGTCACCATGAGTCCTTCCAGAGTCACAGCATGTATCCATACGACAAAAGGTGCAAATGGATGAATAGCGGCTGATTTCACTCGACTGACGGGGTGTGTTCTGACCCGTCCGAGCTGGGCTGTTGCGCCCGTCGCGGGCTGCTGTGATCTTTGCCTCGGACGACGGCGGTCATGTGCGCGAGAAGCCAGTACCCTGGCGATTCACCTGAACGGTTGTCATGGAGAGGCGGTCCCGGCGATGAGTGAAGCCCCCGACCCCGAGGTCGTGGAGCTCGCCACCAAGATCTTCGATCTGGCCCGGCAGGGGCAGACCGAGGCGCTCGCGGCATACGTGGACGCCGGCGTTCCGGCCAACCTCACCAACGACCGCGGCGACTCGCTCGTGATGCTCGCCGCCTACCACGGCCACGCCGACGCGGTGCGCGCCCTGCTCGCCCGCGGCGCCGAGGCCGACCGCGTCAACGACCGAGGCCAGACCCCGCTCGCCGGGGCTGTCTTCAAGGGTGAGAAAGAAGTCATCAAGGCTCTGCTGGAAAGCGGGGCCGATGCCACCGCCGGTACTCCCTCGGCCGTCGACACGGCCCGGATGTTCGGCAAGACAGAACTGCTCGAATTGTTCGGCGCACACTGATTCGAACATCCTGACCAGGAAGAACACGGAAAACGGGGGAGGCGGTACGGGGCCGCCGGAAATACGGTCGCGGTAGATAGAAGTGCCGGGTCATCATGACGTCGTGATTCACGGACGCGATGGCTGGGCAGGTGTTGCCGCACCGCGTGGGCCGTGACGCGGTCCGCATGGGCCACCGACGAGAGGCAGAGGAAGATGGTCTACAACAAGCAAGAGACGGCGGGCGCCTCGACGTGTTGTCACGCGGCCAGGTAATGCACGATCCCCGGTTGCGTCGACGCTTGATGTGAGGCTGTTTCCCATGTTCGAACCGGTCATAGCGCCCAGCGGTACGCTGCTCGGCCTGCTGCAGCGGGGCCGCGGCGACGGCACGCTGCACGCGCTCACCGCCCCGCGGGCCGAGGCGCTCGCGGCTCTGAACCACTGTGTACTGAGCGACCCCCGCCACGACTGGCAGGTGGAGAACCGGTCCCTGTACTACGCCCGTCTCTACCTCGACCTGAACGGCGAACTCGACGAGATCGAGCAGCACCTGTTCGACGCCGAGGACGTGCTCGACACCTGCGAGTCACGCACCGGGCTCGCTCTCGCGGTCCTCGGTCACCTCGCCTCGTACGGCAGGCGCGACGCGCTCGAACTGCTGCGCAGGTACGCAGCCTCCGGCAGCAACTGGGCCTGGGCCCTGGACGAGCTGGCCCTCCGGGACGACGACGAGGCGCTACGGGCCCTTGCCGCGCCCGTGCTGGCACGCTTCGCCACCGACGCCGAGGGCGAGGCCGAACTCGCCGCCGTCGTCCGCGACGCCTTCGAGCCCCGACCCTGGCGGCTGTGGGCCGACGATCCCCGTGAAGCGATCGCCACGCGTGTGCGTGCCGCCCAGGAGACCGGCTGTTTCGACCGCTGGCAGCGGCAGATGCGCCCCACCGGTCCCCGTCCGGGGTGGAGCGTGAAGGCCGTGTTCGAGTGGGCCCAGCAGGGCATCGAACGCGGAGCGATGCTTCATGTCCCGGCGGCCCGCTGTCTCATGGCCGTCGCGGGCCCCGAGGGCCGGCCCGAGATCATCGAGGCCGCCCGAACCGGCGATGACGGCGCCCGCTGTACCGCGTTGCGCTATCTCGCCGACAGCAATGATCCCGACGCGCTCGATCTGGTCGAGGCGGCCGTGTCCGACGGCTCCGCGGCCGTCGTGGACGCCGCTGCCGACGCCTTCGAACGGATGCGCAGCGTCGCCGCCGTCGACCGGGCGCGACGGTGGGTGCACCGGCCTGACGAACTGGGCGCCGCCGCCGGGCGCATGCTCGCCTGCCGGGGCGGCGCACAGGACCGCGATCTGGTGCTGGGGGCGCTGCGCGAGGCCGTACGAGGTGAGGGCCCGGACGCGCCGACCCTGTGGACCCTCGTTGACGGCACCGGACGGCTCGGCATCGTCTGCGCCGCACCGGTCCTGCGCCACATCTACCGCGAGACCGCCTCGTCCCACCTCCGCGGCCGCGCCGCCCGCGCGCTCGCCGCCACCGACCCCTCCTTCCCCGCCGGATTCGCCGTCGAATGCCTCTGGGACTGCGAGGAATCCACCCGCGAAGTCGCTGCACGGCACGCCGAGACCGGTGACACGCGCGTCGTCGACCAGCTCCGCCGCCTGGCCGCGGACCCGGCCGAGGAGGCAGAGGTCCAGACAGCCGTACGCAGCCGGATCGGGCCCGACATGCCCGCCGTGTGAACGACGGGTGACCCGGAAGTCAGACGCTCGTGGACACGGTCTGACCTGGGCGGGTGCGCAGCGCAACGCTCATGGGACGTTCCCCGTCCGGAAAGATCCACGTTGACGCGGCCACGTCCAGCGCGGCGAGAACACCGGTATGCGTGTCGTCATCGTGACCGAATCCTTTCCCCCCGATGTGAACGGCGTGGCCCACTGCGCGCTCCAGACCGCCCGACACCTCGTCGATCGCGGTCACACCCCCCTCGTCGTCGCCCCGGCCCCTGCGCCCGGAAGCAAGGCCGACGCCCTCGCGCCGTGCCCCGTCGTCCATGTCCCCTCCCTTCCGCTCCCCGGCTACCCCCAGGTCCGCGTCGCCCTGCCCAGCCGGCGCCTGGCCGCGGCGCTCATCTCGCACCGCGCCGACATCGTTCACCTGGCCAGTCCCTTCGTCCTCGGCGTGCGCGGCATGGCGGCCGCCGCGCGGCTCGGCATACCGGCCGTGGCCGTCTACCAGACCGACCTCGCCGGATACGCCCGCACCTACATGGGCGCCGGTGAGGCCGCCGCCTGGCGGCGCATCCGCTCCGTCCACTCGGCCGCCGACCGCACCCTGGCGCCGTCCAGCGCGTCACTGCACGACCTGGAGGCGCACGGTGTGCCCCGGGTGAAGCTGTGGCCGCGCGGCGTCGACACCGTCCGCTTCCGCCCCGGCCTCCGGGACGAGGCGCTCCGCCGCGAGCTCGCCCCGGGCGGCGAGCTGATCGTCGGCTACGTCGGCCGGCTCGCCCCCGAGAAGCAGGTCGAACTCCTCGCGGGCGCCTGCGGACTGGACGGCGTGCGTGTCGTCGTCGTGGGCGACGGCCCCAGCGAGCCCGCCCTGCGCGAACAGCTCCCGGGCGCCGTCTTCCTGGGACGCCGGACCGGCGACGAACTCGCCCGGATCTTCGCCTCGTTCGACGTCTTCGCGCACACCGGCCCGTACGAAACCTTCTGCCAGACCGTGCAGGAGGCCATGGCCAGCGGAGTGCCCGTCGTCGCGCCCGCCGCAGGCGGACCGCTGGACCTGGTGGCGCACGGGCGCACGGGCCTGCTGGTCCCGCCGCGCGACGCGGACGCCGTACGGGACGCCGTACGGGCGCTCGCCGACGACCCGGAACGGCGGGCCGTGTACGGCGCCGCCGGGCGGGCCACCGTCGAGGGGCGCACCTGGGCAGCCGTCGGCGACCGACTCATCGGGCACTACACCGACGTGCTCGCCGCACGGACGGCGGTGGCGGCATGAACGCGCGCGTGGAGAGCGGTGAGGGTACGCACGCGCGCGTGGAGAGCGGTGAAGGTGAGCACGCGCGCGTGGGCGGCGGTACCGGCCCGCTTGCCGCGGGCGGCCGAGGCACCGGGCTGCGGATCGTGCGGCTCGCCAACTTCGTGGCGCCCTCCTCGGGCGGCCTGCGCACGGCCCTGCGCGAGCTCGGCAAGGGCTACAGGGCGGCCGGGCACGAGCCGGTCCTCGTCGTGCCGGGCGAGCGTCACTCCGACCGGGAGACCGAGCAGGGGCGCGTCATCACCCTGCCCGGACCCCTGCTGCCCGGCACCGGCGGCTACCGGGTCCTCGTGGACAAGCGGCGCGTGGCCGCACTCCTGGAGGAACTCGGGCCCGACCGGCTGGAGGTCTCCGACCGTACGACGCTGCGGTGGACCGGCAAGTGGGCGCGGCGCGCCCGCCTGCCCGCCGTGATGGTCTCCCACGAGACCGCCGACGGCGTGCTGCGGACCTGGGGCCTGTCCGAGAACATGTCCCGGCGCGCCTCGGACGCCCTCAACATCCGTACGGCACACACCTATGCACGCGTCGTGTGCACGACCGAGTTCGCGGAGCGGGAGTTCCTGCGCATCGGCGCCCGCAATGTCGTACGTGCTCCGCTGGGCGTCGACCTGGAACAGCGGCACCCCGCGCTGCGGGACCCCGGGCTGCGCGACCGGTACGTGCGCGTGGGCGAGACGCTGCTCGTCATGTGCTCCCGGCTCTCCGTCGAGAAGCGGCCCGGAACGGCCCTGGACGCCCTGGAGGCGCTCCTGCGGCGCGGGGCGGGCGTCCGGCTCGTCGTCGCCGGGGACGGGCCGCTGCGCGCCCGGCTGGAGCAGCGGGCCCGGGAGCGGGCTCTGCCCGTGACCTTCCTCGGGCACGTCGGCGACCGTGCCCTGCTCGGTGCGCTGCAGGCCACGGCGGACGTGTGCCTGGCGCCGGGGCCCGCCGAGACGTTCGGGCTCGCCGCGCTGGAGGCCATGGCCTGCGGCACGCCCGTCGTGGCCAGTGCCTCCTCCGCGCTGACCGAGGTCGTCGGGTCGGCCGGGGCCACCGCCGCGGACCACGGGGACGCGTTCGCCGACGCGGTGGAAGTCCTCCTGGACCGGCCCGAGGACGAGCGCAGGCGCGCGGCACGCGCGCGTGCCGCCTGCTTCGGCTGGAGGACCGCCGTGGACGCCTTCCTCGCCGCGCACGACGCGATCGTCCCGCGCACGGTGCCGGAGAGTGTCGGATGAGACCGCTGCGCTTCGTGGCCCTCGGCGACTCCCTCACCGAGGGAGTGGGGGATCCCGTCGGCGGGGAATGGCGCGGCTGGGCCGCGCTCCTCGCCGACGGGCTCGGCCCGGCCGTCGACTTCACCAACCTCGCCGTCAGCGGCGCCCAGACGCGCGACGTCCTGGAGCGGCAGACCCCCGCCGCCCTCGCCGTGCGGCCGGACGTCGTGTCCGTCGTCGTCGGCGTCAACGACACCCTCCGCCGCACCTTCGACATCCACGCCGTCGCCGCCCGCCTCGACGAGGTGTACGCGGCCTTCCGGGCCCAGGGCGCGGCCCTGCTCACCGCGTGCCTGCCCGACCCCGGCGGCATGCTCGGCCTGCCCGGCGCGCTCGCCGGACCGCTCGCCCGGCGGCAGCGGGCCGTCAACACCGTCGTCCACGCCCTGTCCGAGCGCTACGGGGCGGTTCATCTGCACGCCTGCGAGGGCGCGTGGCTGACGGACCGGGCCATGTGGAGCGCGGACCGGCTGCACCCCGGCGAACGCGGCCACCGGCAGCTCGCGGTCCGCTTCCACGCCCTGCTCGCCGAGGCGGGCATCGCCACGGGGCCCACGCCGTCCGCCGAGCCCGAGTTCCCCGCGCCCACCCGGGCGGCCGGCCTGTGGTGGCTGGCCACCGCGGGCACCGGCTGGGTCGCCCGCCGCTGCACCGACCTGCTGCCGCAACTTCTCACCCTCGCCGCCTCCGAGGTACGCCACCGGGCCCGGGGCACCAGCGCCCGGCTCGACCTCAGCACCTCCCGCGCGGTGGCGTCGGCGCTGGCCGCGCTGTCGGTGGCTGTACCGGAGCAGCAGCCGGACGTGGCGTGACGTGCGCAGCCGGGGTCAGCGCCGCCGTACCGTCACGAAGTGCACCGGAGTGCCCGGTACGGCCTGGGCCGTACCGGGCAGGTCCTCCGGGTGGACGACCGCGATCACCGGGTACCCCCCGGTGGTCGGATGGTCGGCGAGGAAGACGACCGGGCGGCCGTCCGGCGGAACCTGGACGGCGCCCAGCACCATCCCCTCGCTGGGGAGTTCATCCGTGCGAGCGCGCTCCAGAGCGGGTCCCCCCGTGCGCAGGCCGATGCGGTTGCTCGCGGACGACACGACGTACGCGCGCGTGGTGAACGCCCGTACGGCCGCCGCGGTGAACCAGTCGTCGCGGGGGCCCAGGGTCACCCGCAGGACGAGCTCGGCGGGCGGCGCGGGCTGCGGAACGACGTCCACGCGCGCGTGTGCCCTCGCCGGTGGCCCCAGGGGCAGCACCGTGCCGTCGGTCAGCGGGGCCGGGCCGAGCCCCGACAGCAGGTCCGTCGAGCGGCTGCCCAGCACCGGCTCCACGGCCACTCCACCGGAGACGGCCAGATAACTGCGTACCCCGGAGCGCGCGGGCCCGACGTCCAGCAGGGCCCCGCCCGGAACCCGCAGCGGGGCTCCCCAGGCCGCCGGGCGCCCGTCGACGGTGACCGGGCAGGGGGCGCCCCCGACGGCCACGGTGACCGCTGAACGCGGGCGTACGGCACAGCCGTTGAGGGTGGTCTCCAGGACGGCCGCGTCGGGGGAATTGCCGACGAGCCGGTTGACCAGCGCGGCGGCGGGCGCGTCGAGGGCACCGGAGCGGGGCACACCGAGGTGGGAGTGGCCGGGGCGTCCCCGGTCCTGCACGGTGGTGAGGGCCCCGGCGCGCACAACGGCGAGGGCGCGGTCGGTCACAGTGCCCCCGCGGATCCCGAGGGAACGAAGCGGACCCGGGTGCCCGGCGTCAGCAGCGCGGCCGGCACGCGCGCGTGGTCCCACAGCACCGTGTCCGTCGTACCGATCAGCTGCCAGCCGCCCGGGGACGAGCGCGGGTACACACCCGTGTACGGGCCCGCCAGCGCCACGGAACCCGCCGGGACGGCCGTCCGCGGAGTCACCCGGCGCGGCACCTGGCGGGGCAGGCCGGTGAGATAGCCGAAGCCGGGCGCGAACCCGCAGAAGGCGACCCGGAAGTCGGCCGCCGCGTGGATACGGGCCACCTCGGCCTCGGCCACACCCCAGTGGGCGGCGACGTCGGTCAGGTCGGGACCGTCGTACCGTACGGGGATCTCGACGACCTCCTCCTCCGCGCGCGGGGGGACAGGCGGCACCTCCCAGGAGGCGAGGCGCTCGGCCAGGCGCGACGGGGCGTCGAGGCCGTCCAGGAGGACCGTACGGGCCGCGGGGACGATCTCGGCCACGGTGAGGTCGCCGCAGGCGCGACGGCGCAGCAGTTCGGCGTGCAGGGCCTCGGCCTCCTCGCCGGTGCTCACCTCGATCAGGAGCGCGCGGTCCCCGACCGGCAGTGCTCTCATGCGAACGCCTCCACGCGCACGCCCGAGGACTCAAGCCCTTCCCGGACCCGGCGGGCGAGTCCCACCGCGCCCGGGGTGTCGCCGTGCAGGCACAGGGAACGCGCCCGGACGGACACCCGCTCTCCGGAGTGGGACGGGACGGCGCCGAAGCGGGCCAGGCCCACGGAGCGTTCGACCACGACGTCCGCGTCGGTGATCACCGCGCCGTCCCGGTCGCGCGGTACGAGGGTGCCCTCGTCGGTGTAGGCACGGTCCGCGAACGCCTCGGGGACGACGGGCAGCCCGGCCCGCTCGGCCACCTTCAGGAAGCGTGAGTCCGGCAGCCCGAGCACGGGCAGCGCGGCGTCGGCGAGCAGCACGCCGTCGACCACCGCCGCCGCCTGCTCCTCGTCGTGCACCACACGGTTGTAGAGCGCGCCGTGCGGCTTGACGTACGACACGCGCGTGCCCGCCGCGCGCGCGAAGACCTCCAGGGCACCGATCTGGTACGCCACCTCGGCCGCCAGCTCGGCGGGCGGCACGTCCATCGCGCGCCGCCCGAACCCCGCCAGGTCCCGGTACGAGACCTGGGCCCCGATCCGTACACCGCGCTCGGCCGCCAGCTCGCACACCCGCCGCATGGTGACCGCGTCCCCGGCGTGGAAGCCGCAGGCCACGTTGGCGCTGGTGACGACGGACAGCAGCCGTTCGTCGTCGGTCAGCCGCCAGCGGCCGAAGCCCTCGCCGAGGTCGGCGTTCAGATCGATCAAGGTCATGGTTCCCATTCTGTTGGTCAGGCCACGCGGTACTGCTCGTCGCGGGCGTCGGTGAGGAACATCTGGCCGGGTGCGTGGGTGATGGCGAAGGGCGGACGCGAGGCCATCACCGCCGCCTGGGGCGTCACCCCGCAGGCCCAGAACACGGGGATGTCGTCCGGCTCGGCGGCCACCGGGTCACCGAAGTCCGGGCGCGACAGGTCCGCGACGCCGAGCCCCGACGGCTCCCCGCAGTGCACCGGGCTGCCGTGCACGGCCGGGAGCAGACTGCTCTCCCGGATCGCGGCGGCCAGGTGCTCGGGCGGGACCGGCCGCATCGACACCACCAGGGGGCCGCGCAGGCGTCCGGCGGGGCGGCACTGACGGCCGGTGACGTACATGGAGACGTTGCGGCCCTGCTCGACATGGCGCATCGGGACGCCCGCCTCGGTCAGCGCCCACTCGAAGGTGAAGCTGCACCCGATGAGGAACGACACCAGGTCCTCGCGCCAGACGTCGAGCACGTCCGTCGGCTCGGCCACCAACTCGCCGTGCCTCCACACCCGGTAGCGCGGCAGATCGGTGCGCAGATCCGCGCCATCGGCGAGCGGGGTCGTCCAGGAACCGGCCTCCGTGACGTCGAGCACCGGGCACGGCTTCGGGTTGCGCTGGCAGAAGAGCAGCATCTCGTACGCCCAGTCGGCCGGGACCGAGATCAGGTTCGCCTGGGTGTGTCCGGCACAGACTCCGGCGGTGGGCCCCGACACGCCCGAACGGAACCGTGCGCGCGCCTTTTCGGGGGTCCACGCGTGTGCGTGCCGGTCGAGAAGGGCCAAGGGACGGTCCTGGACGCTGACGAGGCTCAGCGGGCGGTTCTGGGTGGCGCGGTTCACTGGAGCTCCTTCCCACGGGTCTCGGGCAGCCCGAGCAGCGCGATCGCGGCCAGGCCGTACCCGATCGCGCCGAAGACCAGCGCGCCGCCCACGCCCCAGCTGTCGGCCAGGAAGCCGACCGTGGTGGGGAAGACGGCGCCCACCGCGCGGCCGGTGTTGTACGTGAAGCCCTGTCCCGTGCCGCGCACGGCCGTCGGATACAGCTCGCTGAGGAACGAGCCGAAGCCGCTGAAGATCGCCGACATGCAGAACCCGAGCGGGAAACCGAGCACCAGGACAAGGGTGTTGGCGCCGCTCGGGATGTTCGCGTACGCCAGGATGCAGATCGCCGAGAGCACCGCGAAGAGCCAGATGTTCCGCCTGCGGCCCAGCCGGTCGGTGAGATAGCCGCCGGTGAGGTAGCCGATGAAGGCTCCCGAGATCAGGAACGTGAGGTACCCGCCGGTGCCGACGACCGACAGCCCGCGCTCGGTCTTCAGGTACGTGGGCACCCACGTGGCCAGCGTGTAGTAGCCGCCCTGGACACCGGTGGAGAGCAAGACCGCGAAGACGGTGGTGCGCAGCAGGCCCGGCGCGGTGGCGGTGCCGGGCCGGAAGATCGCGGCGAACGAGCCCTTCTCGGTGCTCTTCTCGCGTGCGGCGGCCGCCTCCGGGGCGTCCCCGACATGACGGCGCACCCAGACCACGAGCAGCGCGGGCAGCGCGCCCGTCCAGAACATCACGCGCCAGGCGAGGTCGTCGTCCACGAGCGAGAAGACCAGGGTGTAGGCGATCACGGAGAGTGCCCAGCCGACGGCCCACGAACTCTGGATCGCGCCGAGTGTCCGTCCCCGGTCCTTGGCGCTCGCGTACTCGGCGACCAGAATCGCGCCGACCGCCCACTCGCCGCCGAAGCCGAGCCCCTGGAGGGCGCGGAAGACCAGCAGGGTTTCGTAGTTGGGCGCGAAGCCGCAGGCCACGGTGAAGATCGCGTAGGTGGCCACGGTGATCATCAGCGCCTTGACGCGCCCGATCCGGTCCGCGAGCACGCCCGCCGCGGCACCGCCGATCGCCGAGACGACCAGGGTGACCGTGGTGAACAGGCCGGTCTGGCCGCTGTCCAGCCCGAAGTAGGCCGCGAGCGCCACCATGCTCAGCGGCAACGTGAAGTAGTCGTACGAGTCGAGGGCAAAGCCGCCGAAGGCGCCCGCGAAGGCGCGGCGGCCACGCGGGCCGAGGGCGCGCAGCCAGCCGAACGCGCCGTCGTCGGCGGTCTGTTCACCCGTGGCCGGCCCGGCGTCGGCGGTCAGGGTCCGGGGAGGAGCGGGAGGAGTCGTGCTCATGGGCACCTCGCAATGAGGGACGGAGAGTGCATGAGGACTGAGCCGTGCCGTGCGGGAGGGCGGCGCCGGAGGGGAGCGGAGGTGCGGTCGGCGCCTGTCCAGCAAGGTAGAGGATCGTTGAACGATCCTTCAATACCCCTGTTGTTTCGTTCTTGTATCTGCGATTGAATTCCGGGCATGGCCGCCGAACTGACGGAACTAGCCGACGATCGCGCCCTCCTGGGCCGCACCAGCACCGCCGAGCGTGTCTCGGACATCCTCAGGAGCCGTATCGCCGAGGGGTTCTTCCCGCCCGGGACCCGGCTGTCCGAGGACAGCATCGGCGGAGCCCTCGGCGTCTCCCGCAACACCCTGCGCGAGGCGTTCCGCCTGCTCACGCACGAACGGCTGCTGGTGCACGAGCTCAACCGTGGGGTCTTCGTGCGCGTGCTGACCGTCGAGGACGTCGAGGACATCTACCGCACCCGAAGCCTCGTCGAGCGCGCCGTCGTACGCGGGCTCGGTGTGCCGCCGTACGCCGTGGAGGGGCTCGCCAAGGCCGTCTCCGACGGGCAGGAGGCGGCGCGCGAAGGTGACTGGAAAGGTGTGTCCACGGCCAACATCCACTTCCACCGGGAACTGGTCGCCCTCGCCGGCAGCGAGCGCACCGACGAGCTGATGCGCAGCGTCTTCGCCGAACTCCGGCTCGCCTTCCACGTGGTGGACGACCCACGGCGCCTCCACGAGCCGTACCTCGCCCGCAACCGCCAGATCCTCAAGACCTTGCAGGCGGGCGAGCGGGACGAGGCCGAGCGGCTGCTCACGGTGTATCTCGACGACTCACGCAAAGGGCTGGTCGAGGTCTACGGGCGGCGTGTCGCGGGCAGGGCCCAGGGCATCGACTGAAGGCGCCGGGGCAGTGGGCCCGCGCCCCGTCAGGAGCGCGGGGCTGTGACATGTGCGGCTCCGCCGCGTGGGCGCGAGCAACACGAACGGCTCGCACGCAAGGGCGAAGCCGCAGTCCTCCCGCTCGCCGAGCCGAGCGTTTGGGCCGTTGTCAGACCGAGGACCTAGTCTGTGCACCGTGACTTCGCCTGCATCGACGGACAGCGTTCCGCCCCAGCTCAGCGCGGGGCCGCGCCCCGCTCCGGGGCCGGCCGCCGACGAGGGACTGGCGCGGCGGCTGCGTGCGCTCGCCTGCACCGCGCCGCTGCACGACCTCGACGCGCGCAAGGCCAATCTCGCCGGTGAGTACTCGGTGTACGGCATGGCGGAGGTCGCCCTCGCCGCCATCGACCTGGTCACGCTGAACATGGACTTCGACACGGGCGCCGACCACGAACAGATCGTCGCCCGGCTCATCCCCCGCATCGCCGCCCAGGCCCCGCAGCGTCCCGTCGCCGAGCACGAGCGCGTGGCCCGCTGGGTCCTGGAGAACCTGATCAACGTCGGCAGCGTCGACCGCGGCTTCCGGGCCGTATACGGCACGTTCGCGCCCGACGGCACCTATGTGCGCCGCGACTACGACTTCAAGCTGATCGAGGAGGTCCCCGGGTACGGGGGCGGCGTCTACCTCCGGACGACCGACGAGGCCGTCAACGTGCTGGTGGGCGCCCTCGACACCGACGTCACCAGCGCCCAGATCGCCGCCGAGGTCAAGCTGGAGGTGCTGATCAGCCGAGGCCGGCTCGCCGACGCGCAGCTCGCCGCCGAGCAGGCCCGGTACCGCACCGTGCAGTACTCGGAGACGCTCAGGAAGGCGCTGGACGCCACCCGGCGCAATGTGCGGGCCGTGGACTGGCTCAACACCGTGCCCGACATGATCGCCGAGGCCCTCGACCACGTCGCCGACCGGTACCGCCACGAGAACGCGATCCTCACCAACATCCGCAGGGCCCGCGACGAGTCCGAGGACCCCGAGCACAAGCGGCGCGCCGCCGAGCTGGTCGACATCGTCAAGGACTGCATCCGGCGCCACACCCAGCTTCAGTCGCGGTTGCTGGAGGCCGGTCCGCTGTTCCGCGCAGAGCAGGACCGGCAGGCCTTCGCGACGCCCATGACGACGTCGGGCATCGACCTGTACGGGCATTTGGTCGCGCCCGTCCTCCCGCTGCCGCTGGAGCAGGCGGTCCGCGTGACGGACGCGTTCTTCGCGCGCGGGACGGGGTTCCGGACGCGGGCCTCCGTGCGCGTGGCGGACCTCGTCGATCTGCTGCTGACCCCGCCGGTGGAGCGTGAGGACCTCGGCGCGGAGATGCCCGAGCCCGACCTCATCGCCACGCCGGACGACAGCCGGTTCAGCGAGGGGCAGTTGGCCGCGGCGATGGAGTTGCTCGACCTGCCCGCGGATGCGCCTCGGCGGTTGTCCGGGCTGCTCGCGGAGGCGCGCCGTCAGGATCCTGAACTGCCGTATTTGGTGGCCTTGTTGGCTGTGCACGCGGCCAGTCCGCCGGTCGGTACCGCCTACCGGCAGGGCGAGCAGACGTTGCTGTTCGCCGTCGACGACGGGACGGAGCTGGACGATCCCGAGTTCGGTGGGGCCGACCTGATCGTGGGCACCGCCATGTTGGACGCGGCGGGGATGGCCGCGGACCGGACGGAGGCGGCGTGAGCGAGCACGACAACCAGGCGGAACAGCACACCGAGGAGTCCCAACCGTGACCGAGCACGTCGAGTGGAGTGAGCCGGAGGCCGTCGCCGCACCGGCGTCCGTCGCCGTCACCCCCGCCGACGCCGCCGACGCGGCGCGGCTCGTGGCCTTCGGGCTCCAGCCCAAGCTCCAGCCGGCCCGCGACCAGGAGTACGCGGAGCTGCTGCGGCGCTACCGGGAGGACCCGGCGTTCGCGCGGCTCGCCGACGCCGTGGCGGCCGGCCTGGGGCTGGTCGTGCTGGAGGTGTCCCCGCGCGCGGGGATGGCCGTGACGGCGGCCGAGGACTCGGTGTTCGCCGTGCGCATGGGTGACTACGCGCGCCGGACGTCGGCCGACTCCGGGGACCGGTTCCTGCACGGGCTCGCCCATCTCGCGGTCGCCGCCCTGGCGTTCCCACGGCCCGAGGACCTCGCGGACGACGGGTACATCGGGCGGGTGTCGGTCAACGGCGTCGACGCGTTCGTACGGCAGGCCTGCCGCCGTCTGGAGGAGCGGGCGGCCGAGCAGGGGGAGAACACCGACCCGGCGACCGAGGCGCCCGGCTTGGAGGCGGCCTGGCGGATCTGGGCCAGACGCAGCGCCACCGGGGCCACCAAGGACGCGCGCAGACTGGCGGGTTCCACGACCGGCATCGTCGGCAAGGCGGTCGCGTTCCTCACCGACTCCGGGTTCCTGCAGCGTACGGGGGACGACGGCGGCGGGACGTACCGGACGACGGCGCGCTACCAGCTCCAGGTGCGCGACATGGCGGGCGGCGCGGCCATGGCGGAGCTGCTGGAACTGGGTGTCGTGCCGGTCACCGACGGCACCGCGAGCCTGTTGCCCGCCGAGGACACCGAGGACCTGGAGCTGGTGGCCGACGCCGGGCTGCCGTTCCACTCGTGAGCCTCCTGCCCCTCCTGCCCCTCCTGCTTCTCCGAACCACCGTTACGACTGCGAGAGTCCGCCGCCATGTACGAGCTGTCCCGGGTCCGCCTCTACTCCATCGGCCCTGCCGGTGCGCGTTACGCCGACACCGTGCTGGACCTGCGGGGTGTCGGCGAGCCCGTGCCCGACCCCGCGCCCCAGCAGGCGGAGTTCTTCGAGGAGGAGCCCACCGGGCCACCGCACCGGCCCGCGCCCGCCGGCGTGCTCTTCCTGGAGAACGGCGGTGGCAAGTCGGTGCTGCTCAAGCTGATCTTCTCGGTGATGCTGCCGGGCCACCGGAACACCCTCGGTGGCGCCAGTTCCGGTGTGCTGCGCAAGTTCCTGCTCGCCGACGACTGCGGGCATGTCGCGCTGGAGTGGCAGCACACGCTGACCGGCGAGTGCGTCGTCGTCGGCAAGGTGAGCGAATGGCGGGGACGGCAGGTCTCCAACGACCCACGGAAGTTCGCCGAGGCCTGGTACTCGTTCCGGCCCGGCCCGGGGCTGAGCCTCGACAGCCTCCCCGTCGCCGAGTCCACCGCCGTACGGCCGCCCGTCGAGGGGCAGTCGGGTGCGAAGGGGCGCCGCCGGACGATGAAGGGCTTCCGCGACGCACTCACCGAGGCGGGCAAGGCGTACCCGCACCTCGAAGTGCACTGGGAGGAGATCCACGACCGCTGGAACGAGCACCTCGGTGACCTCGGCCTGGACCCCGAACTCTTCCGCTACCAGCGGGAGATGAACGCCGACGAGGGCGAGGCCGCCGGTCTCTTCGCGGTCAAGAAGGACTCCGACTTCACCGACCTGCTGCTGCGGGCCGTGACCGACACACGGGACACGGACGGGCTCGCGGACCTGGTCGGCGGCTTCGGCAACAAGCTGGGGCGGCGCGCCGAGCTGATCGCCGAGCGCGACTTCACGGCGGGTTCCGTGGACCTGCTCGGGCGGATCGTCGACGCCGCCGAGGCACGCTCACGCGCGCGGGACATCCACACCGCCGCCGAGCGCCGGACCCGCACGCTGGCCCGGCGGCTGTCCGCGCGGGCCGGGCAGGAGCGGGTCCGGAGCACCGACCTCGCCCAGCGGGTCACCGCCGCCGCGTACGCCGTCACGCACGCCGAGGCGGCCCGCGGGCGCAGCGCGCTGATCGCGGCCGAACTCGCCTACCGGCACGCCTCGCTGGCCCTCGCCGCCGCCGAGAAGTCCGCCGCCGCCCAGAAGCGCGAGCTCGCCGACGCGCGCACCCTGCACTCCGCCTGGCAGGCCGCCGAGGCCGTGCTGAGGCACCGAGCCGCCGCCGACCGCTCCGCGCGCGTGGCCGCCGCGATCCGCGAGGCCGAGCGGGACGCCGCCCCCGCGCTGGCCGCCCGCGCCAAGGCCGCCGTCGATCTCGTACGCGCCCTGCACGGCGCCGCCGAGAGCGCCGAGACCCTCGCGAACGAGGAGGAGGAGCGGTCCGCCGCGCTCCAGGAGGTCAGCGAGTCCGCGTACCGGGACTCGACGTCCGCCGCCACCGAGGCACAGCGCGCCCGCAGCGAGGTCGGGCATCTGCGGCAGCGGCTCACCGAGGTAGAGCAGGAGACCGCCGAGGCGGTGCGCGCGGGCTGGCTCGACGACAGCGCCCCCGACGCCGACCCCGCGCGGGCCGCGCTCGCCGCGAGCGACGCCGAGAAGACGGCCGTCGCCGCCTGGGACACCGCGCGCGAGGCGTCCCGCCGGGCCTCCGAGCACAACCGCGAGGCGGCCTCCGCCGAGTCGCGGGCCGAGCTGACCGCCGCCCGCGCGGCGGACGCGGCCACGGCGGCCGAGCGGGCGTACGACGGGGAGCGCGGGACAGCCGAGGGGCTCGCGGCGGAGGAGCGGCTGGCGGAGCTGCTGAGCCTGCCGGGCGCCTCCGGCAAGGGCGGGGTGCCGGGGCCGCGCCGGGACGGTGCCGATGAGGAGAGCGGTTCGGTGCCCGGGAAGAGCGCCGGGACAGCGGGGCGGTCCGGTTCCGCCGTCTCCGGTGCAAAGTCGGCCGACGGCTCGCGGGTGGCGTCGGATGTCGCAGTCGGTCCGGGCGCCTCGTCGGCCGGAGCGGGCGGTGCGGCCCGGGGCGCCGCGCGCGTGACGCGCTCCGGTGCCCCCCACACCCCGCGTGCTCTCGACGAAGGCCCGCTCACCGCCGAGGAGCTGGACCACTGGGCCGACGAATTGCGCGAGCTCCTCGACGAGAACGTGGCCTCCGCCGAGCGCCACCTCTTCGAGCTGCGGACCGCCGCGGCCGACGACGCCCGGATTCTCGGCGCCCTCGGTGACGGGGGGCTGCTGCCGCCGGGCCCGGACGTGCTGGCCACGGTCGAGTTCCTCGGCGAGCACGGCATCCCCGCCCTCCCCGGCTGGCGCTACCTCGCCCAGGCCGTCGACCCCGCCGACCACGCGCGCGTGCTGGCCGCCCGACCCGAGCTGGTCGACGGCGTGATCATCACCGACCCGGACACGCACGCCCGCGCCCGCGAGGCCCTCTCCGACGCCGCGCTGCTGCCCCGGTCCGCCGTGGCGGTCGGCACGGCCGCGGCCCTGCTCGCCCCGACCCCGGCCCCCGAATCCCGGAACGGCGACGTCTTCCTCGTACCGCCGAACCCGGCCATGCACGACGAGCACGCCGCCGACGAGGAACGCCAGGCGCTGCGCGCGCGGGCGACCGAGCGGGACGAGGAGATCCGCACCCTCGCCACACGCCTCGGCAAGGACCGCGAGCTGGCGGCGCGGCTCGCCTCCTGGCGCACGGGCTGCCCGGCGGGACGGCTCACCGAGCTCGCCACGGCCGCCCGGGAGGCGCGCGCGTTCGCCGAGGAGGCGGAGGCCGAGCTGACTCAGGCGCGGACCGTTCGGGCCGAGGCCGAGGAGGCCGCCGCAGAGGCCGCCCAGGTGCGGGACGAGCGGCAGGAGGCCGCGCAGCGCGCCCGGCGCGCCGCCGACGCCCTCGCCGGGCTCGCCTTCCGGCTGCGCGAGCGCGCCGCCTGGCAGGTCAGGGTCCGTGAACTCGCCGACGAGGCAACGGAGTCGGAGGCCGGCGCCCAGACGTGCCTGGAGCGCGCCCGCGCCGCCGACGAGGACCGTCGCGCCGCCCAGCGCGCGGCCGACGACGCCCGCCGCACGGCCCGCGCCCTGCGCGCCGAGCGAGCGGAGATCGCGGGCGCGCCCGACGACGTACCGGAAGACGACACGGACGATCCCAAGTCGTCGCTGCCCGCGCTCCGCGAGGCCTACCGTGCCGCCTCCCAGCTGTACGAGAAGGTCGGCGTCGGCGCCGACCTGCGCGCCGAGCAGGCCCGCGCCGAGAGCGACGAGAGTGCCGCGCGCGCCGATCTCGACCGGCTCAGCAACAAGGTCCGCAACCGCGCCGAGCAGCTCCTTCAGTCACCCGACGGCTCCGACGGGCCCTCCCGGCAGGCCGCCGCCGCCCGCGCGGAGGAGCTGGTGCAGCTGCTGGAGACCCGGATGTCCACCGCGAGCGAGCAGCTCGGGCGGCTGCGCGGCGAGGCCGAACGGCACGCGCCCGAGGACGGCGAGGCGCACACCGACCTGCCCGAGGAGCTCGTCCCGCGCGACGCCGAGCACGCCCAGGCCCTGCTGCGCACCGCCACCGCCGAACTCGCCTCCCGCACCGAGGCGTTGACCCAGGCCCGCGATGCCCACGCCGAGCTGCTGGACGCCCACCGCGCCGCCGAGGACGCGGCCGGCGGCTTCGACGAGACGGCCGCCCTGCTCCGTGACCTGCTGCGCGAGACGCACACCACGGACGAGGAGCAGGAGGAGACCGAGCCGTACCCCGGCAGCCTGGAGGAGGCCCGCAAGTCCGCCGCCGAGGCCCGCCGTTCGCTGCGCGGCTGCGCCGCCGACCTCTCCGCCACCGAAGGCGCCGTACGCGAGGCGAGCGACATCCTCGTACGGCACGCCAACTCCACGCGCTACGAGCAGGTGCGCACGCCCGCCCGTCAGCAGATCCGCGAACTGCCCGCGTCCGCGCTGCCGGAGCACGCGAAGAAGTGGGCGGACGCGTTCGCGCCCCGGCTCCGGGTGCTGACGGACGAGCTGGAGCAGTTGGAGCGCAACCGGGACTCGATCGTCGACCGGCTGCGGGGGCTCGTGGAATCCGCCCTGGCCACGCTCCGGTCCGCCCAGCGGCTGTCCCGGCTGCCCGAGGGGCTGGGGGAGTGGTCCGGGCAGGAGTTCCTGCGCATCCGCTTCGAGGAGCCCGACCAGGCAACGCTCACCGAACGGCTCGGTGAGGTCGTCGACGAGGCGACCCGCGCGGCCGTCAAGAAGAACTCCGACCTGCGGCGCGACGGAATGTCCCTGCTGCTCAGAGGAGTCGGCGCCGCCCTGCAGCCCAAGGGCGTCGCCGTCGAGATCCTCAAGCCGGACGCCGTGCTGCGCGCGGAGCGCGTTCCCGTAGGCCAGATGGGAGACGTGTTCTCCGGCGGACAGCTGCTCACCGCGGCGATCGCCCTGTACTGCACGATGGCCGCCCTGCGCTCCAACGACCGGGGCCGCGACAAGCACCGGCACGCGGGCACGCTGTTCCTCGACAACCCCATCGGGCGCGCCAACGCGACGTACCTGCTGGAGCTGCAGCGTGCCGTGTCGGACGCGCTCGGAGTCCAGCTCCTCTACACCACCGGCCTGTTCGACACGACCGCGCTGGCGGAGTTCCCTCTTGTCATCCGTCTGCGCAACGACGCCGACCTGCGCGCCGGGCTGAAGTACATCAGCGTTGAGGAACACCTCCGGCCGGGACTGCCGCAGCAGACCCCGGCCGGGGAAGGGGGAGCGGTGCACAGCGAGATCACCGCGACCCGGATGTTCAAGCGGCCCGCACCGCAGGGCTCGTGACGGTTACGCGAACCAGCCCTGCGGGGCCGGGTTGGTGTTGCGCCAGACGTGCTTGTGCTCCTGGTACTCGGAGAGCCCGGCCGGGCCCAGCTCCCGTCCCGTACCGGACTGCTTGAAGCCGCCCCACTCCGCCTGCGGGACATAGGGGTGGAAGTCGTTGATCCAGACGGTGCCGAGCCGCAGCCGGGAGGCGACCCGCGCGGCCTTGGCCTCGTCGCGGGTCCACAGCCCGCCCGCGAGACCGTAGATCGTGTCGTTGGCCAGGCGCACGGCCTCGTCCTCGTCGGTGAATCGCTCCACCGTGAGGACCGGCCCGAAGGACTCGTCCTGGACGACGGACATGCTGCCGGCGCACTCGTCGAGCACGGTCGGCAGGTAGTAGAAGCCCTGCTCGTACTCCTCGCCGCTCGGCCGGGTGCCGCCGCAGCGCAGCACCGCGCCCTCCGCGATGCCCTGGGCGACGTACGCCTCGACCTTGTCGCGGTGCGCCGCGGAGATCAGCGGACCGGTCTGCGCCTTCTCGTCGAACGGCCCGCCCAGCCTGATGAGCTGGGCACGGCGGACCACCTCGTCGACGAACCGGTCGTGCAGGGAGTCCTCGACGAGCAGCCGCGCACCGGCCGAGCACACCTGGCCGGAGTGCAGGAACACGGCGGTCAGCGCCATGTCGACGGCCGTGTCGAAGTCGGCGTCGGCGAACACGATGTTCGGGTTCTTGCCGCCGAGTTCCAGCGCGACCTTCTTGACCGTGCTCGCCGCCGTGGCCATCAGGTGACGGCCGGTCTGCAGGCCGCCGGTGAAGGAGACCAGGTCCACGTCGGAGTGCTCGGCGAGGGGCGCGCCCGCTTCCGGACCGGCGCCCAGCACCAGGTTGCCGACTCCGGCGGGCAGCCCGGCGTCGTTCAGCAGTCGCATCAGGTGGATCGCGGTGTGCGGGGTGAGTTCGCTGGGCTTGAGAACGAAGGTGTTGCCCGCGGCGAGGGCCGGGGCGACCTTCCAGGCGGTCTGCAGAAGCGGGTAGTTCCAGGGGGTGATCAGGGCACACACCCCGATCGGCTCGTGCACCACCCTGCTGTCGACATCCGGGTTGCCGGTGTCGACGACCCGGCCGGTGTCCTGCGCGGCGAGGCGGCCGAAGTAGCGGAAGCAGTTGGCGATGTCGTCCATGTCGTACTCGCTCTCGACCATCCGCTTACCGGTGTCGAGCGATTCGGCGCGGGCGAGGAGCTCCTTGTCGCGGACGAGGAGATCGGCGACGCGCAGCAGCAGGTCACCGCGTTCGGCGGCGGGGGTGTGCGGCCAGGGTCCCTTGTCGAAGGCGCGCCGGGCGGCGGCGATGGCCGCCACCGTGTCCTTGCCGCCCGCTTCGTCGACGACCGCGACCAGGCTGCCGTCGGCGGGGCAGCGGATCTCGCGGGTTCGTCCGTCGAGCGCGGCGGTCCACGCGCCGCCGATGAACAGGTCCGGCATCTTGCTTACTTCCTTCTTTGCTGCGTGCTTCGAGGCGGTGTGGGTGAGTGGTGCGGCACCCGGCCGGGGCTCGCCACACCCGCCGGGCCCGTCCGGGTGGGCGCAGGGCGGGAAACCCCCGCCGTGCGCCCACCCGGACGTGGCATGCCGTTTTCGTTTCCTACTTCGGCAACCAGCCCTCGACGGTGTCCTGGTTGGCCTCGACCCACCTCTCGGCGGCGGCGTCCGCGCTCATCTTCTCGTCCGCGATCATGGCGGCGACCTCGTTCTGCTGGTCGGCCGTCCACTTGAAGTTCTTCAGGAACTCGGCCGCGTCACCGCCGTTCTCGGCGAAGTCGGCATTGAAGAACTTCTGCAGATCCGTGTTGGGGTAGGCGCAGGCGACCTTCTCCGGGTCGGAGTCGCAGCCCTCCGTGTACTCGGGCAGCTCCACCTCGACCAGGTCGATCTGGGCGTTGAGCCACTGCGGCGTCCACCAGTAGCCGATGAACGGCTTCTTGGACTCGTAGTTCTCCTTCATCTGGGTGATCTGCGCGGCCTCGGAGCCCGCGTAGACCGTCTTGAAGTCCAGCTTCAGGTTCTTGATGATCGCGTCGTCGTTCGTCGTGTACGACGGCGAGCCCTCCAGCAGCTGCCCCTTGTCGCCGCTCTCCGCGGTCTTGAAGAGGTCCTTGTGCTTGTTGAGGCCCTCCCAGGTGGCGAGGTCCGGGTACTCGTCGGCGAGGTACTTCGGGATGAACCAGCCGATGTGCCCGACGACGCCCAGGTCACCGCCCTCGACGACGGTCTTCTCCTTGTTGACGTACCGCTCGATCTTCTTCGGCGCGCCGCCCCAGTCCTCCAGGATCGCGTCGACCTTGCCGCTGTTGAGGCCGTCGATGGCGACCGACTCGTCGAGCTGCTGTGTCTTGACCTTGACGTCGAGCTCGTTCTCCAGGACGTACTTGGCCACCGCGGCGTTGGCCTCCGCGCCGACCCACGAGGGGACGGCGATGGTGACCTCGTCGGAGCTGCCCGAGGAGGAGGTGTCGGCGGCACCGCAGGCGGTCAGCCCGGTGAGGCCGAGAACGACGGCGGTGGCGGCGACGGCGCGGTGTGCGTGGGTTCTGTTCTTCATCTGGGGAGGTGTCTCTCGTTTCGGTTGAGCAGGATGCCTTCGGCCTGAGTGGCTGTGTTCCGATGCGGTGCGCGTGCGCACGCAGGGGTTTTGCCGGGTGGGGCCTCGGTCACGGTTTCGGTGTGTGGTCGCTCGTACGGCGCTGGGTGGTCCGGTCGAGTACGAGGCCCAGCAGGACGATGGCGACGCCCGCGGACATGCCGACACCGAGCTCGCTCTTCTGGAGACCGTAGACGACGTCGTAACCGAGTGCGCCCGAGCCGACGAACCCGCCGACGATGACCATGGCGAGTACCAGGACCACGCCCTGGTTGAGCGCCAGCATCAGGGCGGGGCGGGCCAGCGGAAGCTGCACCTGGAAGATCTGCTGCCAGGTGCTGGCGCCCATCGAGCGGGCCGCCTCCAGTGCCGCCGCGTCGACCGCGCGCAGCCCCTGCACGGTGATGCGGATCACCGCGGGCAGAGCGTACAGGACGGCCGCGGCGACGGCCGCCGAGCGGCCCACGTTGAACAGGGCGACCACCGGGATCAGATAGATGAACTGCGGCAGCGTCTGCATGGTGTCCAGCACGGGACGCAGGACGCGCTCCACGGTCGGCACCCTTGCGGCGACCACGCCGATCACGAACCCGGCCAGCAGCGTGAGGACCACACCCGCGATCGCCTGCGAGAGGGTGTCCAGGGAGTTGTCCCACACGCCGATGACGCCGACCGCGGCCATCGACAGGCCGGCGGTGCACATGGCGCCCCAGCCGCCCGCCAGCAGCGCCAGCGCGGCGGCGATCAGGACCAGCAACCACCACGGCGTGGACGTCAGACCGTCCCGCAGGGGGTTGAGGACCTCGGTGGTGAAGCCGTCCGCCCAGACGCGGGTGCCGCCCAGGACGGGTACGCCCTCGGCCAGGTGGCTGGTGAACCAGTCGACGGCCTCGTTGACGGGCCGCGAGATGCCGACGGTCCAGCCGTCGGGCCACTCGTTGTTCAGCGCGGCCTTGCCGACGGCGAGCAGCGCGGCGAACGCGCCGGCCACCACGGTCCAGGCACGCCACCCGTGCAGCCAGGCGATGCCGGTGTGGACGCCGCCCCCGCCCAGACGGTCGCCCGCGGCGGCGGTGGTGCGGTCCAGCCAGATGGCGAGCAGCACGATCGGGATGCCCGCGGCGAGCGCCGCGCCGACGTCGACCGTGGACAGCGCGCGGAAGACCTCCTCACCCAGACCGCCCGCGCCGATGACCGACGCGATGGTGACCATGGAGAGCGTCATCATGATCGTCTGGTTGAGGCCGAGGAGGACCTCCTTGCGGGCCAGCGGCAGCCGAGCCGTCAGCAGCCGCTGCACCGGGGTCGCGCCGAGCGACGCCGATGCCTCCATCACGGACGGGTCGGCGCCGCGCAGGCCGAGCGAGGTGAGCCGGGCCATCGGCGGGGCCGCGTAGATGACGGTGGCGATCAGCGCGGACGGCACACCGATGTCGAAGATCAGCACCAGCGGCAGCAGGTACGCGAACGCCGGCATGATCTGCATGGTGTCGAGGACCGGGCGCAGAATCCGCTCGAACCGGTCCGACAGGCCCGCGCCGAGGCCGAGCAGGCCGCCGACCACGGCGGACACGGAGACCGCGACCGCCATGAGGGCGAGCGTCTCCATGGTGGCTTCCCACATGCCGAGCAGCCCGCAGACCACGAACGCGCCCAGAGCCGTTCCCGCGGTCTTCAGCCCGCGCCGCCCCAGGCCGCCGACGCGCCAGGCGATCAGCACCGCGGCGGCGGTCACCGCGAACCAGCCGAGGTTCAGCAGGAAGTCGGTGACCCAGTCCACCGAGCCCTCGGCCCAGTTGCTCAGGTGCAGCAGGAAGTAGAGGAACACCGGGCTCGTGTTGCGGTTGTCGAGGACCCAGTTGTACGCGTCGTCGAGCGGGGTGGACACGTCCACGGTGAGCTGGGAAGGCCATGCGCCGCTGCCCCACAGGACGGCGGCGAACGGCACCAGCACCACGGCGACCGCGGCCAGCGCGGCGAGCCGACGGGTGGACGGCCGCATGACCGACAGCCTGCGCAGGAGCGGCGAGCGGGTGGCGGTGTCCCGGGGCTCGCCCGGTGGCGAGCCGGTCTTTCCCGGTGCCTGTTTTTCGGGAGTGATCGTGCTCATCGTCAGCTCACCGCCGCCCGCTCGGAGTCGACGGCCGTGCTGCCGACGCCCGCGACCACGGCCAGCAGGTTCTCGTGGTCGACGACGCCCAGGCAGGTGCCGTCCTCCAGCACGCAGGCGGCCTCGCCGCTGCGGGCGACCATTTCGATGGCGGAGGCGACGACCGTGTCGGGGGCGAGAGCGCCCGGGTGCTCCGTGCCGCCGCAGTCCCCGGGCCGCATGGCGTTGCGTACCGTGATGACCTGTTCGCGGGGCACGTCGCGGACGAAGTCCCGGACGTACTCGTCGGCCGGGCTGGCCACGATCTCCTCCGGGGTGCCGATCTGGACGATCGCGCCGTCGCGCATCAGCATGATGCGGTCACCGAGCTTCAGGGCCTCCTGGAGGTCATGGGTGATGAAGACCATGGTGCGGCCCTCCTCCCGGTGCAGGCGGATCACCTCCTCCTGCATGTCACGCCGGATCAGCGGGTCCAGGGCGCTGAACGGCTCGTCGAACAGGAGTACCTCGGGGTCGACGGCGAGGGCGCGGGCCAGGCCCACGCGCTGCTGCTGGCCACCGGAGAGCTGGGTGGGACGGCGGTGCTCCATACCGGCGAGACCGACCTTGTCGACCATCTTCATGGCCTGGGCGCGACGGTCGAGCTTGCCGACACCCTGGATCTCCAGGCCGTAGGCCACGTTGTCGAGCACGGAACGGTGCGGCAGCAGCCCGAAGTGCTGGAAGACCATGGCCGCCCGGTGTCGACGCAGCTCGCGCAGCCGGTTCCGGTCCATGGCGAGCACGTCCTCGCCGTCGATCTCCAGAGCCCCGGAGGTCGGTTCGATGAGCCGGGTCAGACAGCGTACGAGGGTGGACTTGCCGGAACCGGACAGGCCCATGACGACGAACACCTCGCCCTTGCGGACGTCGAAGGAGACATCGCGGACGGCGACCGTGCAGCCGGCGCGGCGGCGCAGTTCGTCGGTGGGTAGGTCCGCGAGTTCGCTGCCGGGGACGCGTTCGGCCTTCGGCCCGAAGACCTTCCAGAGATTGCGTACGGAGAACACGGGCGCGCCATCGGCCGGCTCGCCTCGTTCCGCTTCCTTGATCAGGGTGGTGGACATCAGGCATCGACTCCCGGAGTGTTCGGCCGAACGAGTAGGTCTGCGCACTTCTCTCCGACCATCAGCACGCCAATCATCGGGTTGACGGCGGGGATGGTCGGGAAGACAGAGGCGTCGGCGATGCGGACACCGCTCAGGCCGCGCACGGTCAGATCGGGGCCGACGACCGCGAGCGGGTCGTCGGTCGCGCCGATCCGGCAGGTGCCGGCCGGGTGGTAGACGGTGTGCGCCACCTTGCGCGCGTATTCGCTCAGCTCCTCGTCGCCGGTGACCTCGGGCCCGGGGCAGACCTCGCGCTTCAGCCAGGAGGCGAGCGGCCCGGTCTTCGCGATCTCGCGGGCGAGACGGATGCCGTCCACCAGGGTCCGGCCGTCGTAGTCGTCCTCGTCGGTGAAGTACCGGAAGTCGAGGGCGGGCTTGACCGCGGGGTCGGCGCTGGTGAGGTAGAGACGGCCGCGGCTGCGCGGCTTGGGGATGTTGGGGGTCATCGACACCCCGTACGGCGGCTTCTCGTAGCCGAGGCGCTCGGGGTTGTCGGTGAACGGGATTTGGTAGAAGTGGAACATCAGGTCCGGGCCCGGGGACGCGGGGTCCCGGCGGACGAACAGACCCGCGTCGGAGTCCATCGCGGAGTTGTCCGGAATGGGCCCGTGGGTCTCCCACACGATCACGGACTCGGGGTGGTCGAGCAGGTTCTCGCCGACGCCCGGCAGATCGTGGACGACGGGGATGCCCAGAGCCTCCAGGTCCTGCTTGGGGCCGATTCCGGAGTGCATCAGCAGGCGCGGGGTGTCCACCGCGCCCGCGCAGACGATGACTTCGCGCGATGCGGTGACGGTCTTCTCCGTGCCGTCGGCGGTACGTACTCGTACACCTATAGCACGCTCACCCTCCAGTTCGAGCCGGAACGCCCAGGTCTCCAGCATCAGATGGAGGTTGGGCCGGTCCAGGAAGGGGTGCAGATACGCGACCGAGGCGGAGGAGCGCTTGTTGTTCTCCGGGTGGTACGCCAGGTCGAAGAAGCCGACGCCCTCGTGGAAGGGCTGCTTGTTGAAGCCCTCGACACGCGGTACGCCGAGGGCTTCCTGGGCGGAGTCGACGAAGTCGCGGGCGATGGCGTTGCGGTCCTTCTCGTCCACCGCGACGATGTTGTTCAGCAGCCGGTCGTAGTACGGGTCCATGGTGGCCGCGTCCCAGCCCTCGGCACCCGCCTCGGCCCATTCCGCCCAGTCGGAGGGCAGTGGCTTGAAACTGATCAGGGTGTTGTGGGAGGAGCAGCCTCCGAGCACCCGGGCACGGCTGTGCCGGATGTGGGAGTTGCCGCGCGGCTGCGGAGTCGTCGGGTAGTCGTAGTCGAGGTCCCCGCCGAGCAGACCGAGCCAGCGCCGCAGCGTCAGTACGTCGGGCCGGTCCACGTCGGAGGGCCCGCCTTCGATGACGGCGACCCGGATCTCCGGGTCCTCGGTCAGACGGGAGGCGACGACCGAACCGGCGGTACCTCCGCCGATGACGACGTAGTCATAAGTCTCCTGCTCGGGCATGGCTTCTTCTGCTCCTTGTCGTGCCTGCCGGGCCTTTCCCCGGCGCCCCGGCCCTGTCGCTGGACGGTGTGTCCTAACGACAGGACATGGGGTGGGGCGCCTGCCCTCGACTTCTGAGGTCATTCACGATTCAAGCGAGATGTGATGCGGCTCACATCGTTGTAGAGCCTCCGGCCTTGAGTCCCTCCATCACCCAGTGGTGGAGGGTGCCGATGTGGTGCTCGCTGGGCACCAGGACGCCGCCGGAGCGGTAGGCACGCGAATCCATCGAGGGCTGGGTGCGCTCACAGGCGTCGAAGTCCTGAACGTTAACACGATGGAACAGTTCGACCGATTTGGTGAGGTCTGCTCCCGACTCGATGACCTGCGGAGAGTACAGCCAGTCGCACTCGACGACTGTCCGCTCATGTGACATCGGGAACATTCGGTGGACGATCACATGGTCGGGGACGAGGTTGACGAACACCGGTGGTTTGACGGTGATCGCGTAGTAGCGCCGGTCCTGCTCCTCGGCCACGCCGTCGAGCCTGCCGAAGCCCTCGCCGCCGTCGACCGTGAAGCCCTGGACGTCGTCGCCGAACTCGGCGCCGTGGCCCACGAAGTACTGCGCGGCGTAGCCGTCCGCGAACTCCGGGAGCACCCGGTGAGTTCGGGGTGGATCGTCGCGCAGTGACAGCACTCCATGAAGTTCTCGACGATCAGCTTCCAGTTCGCCTTCACGTCGTAGACGATCCGCTTGCCGAGCGCGAGCCTCTCCGTTCCGTAGTGCTCGATCGCGGCCGGGGTGCCCAGCCGCTCCACGGCCTCGCCCTGCACCGTCTTCTCGAAGGAGGGCGGCTCGTCGGCCAGGCACACCCAGGCATAGCCGAGCCACTCCCGCAGGGCGACCTTGACCAGGCCGTACTCGACACGGTCGATGTCCGGCATCCTGACCAGGTTGGGCGCCGCGACCAGCTTGCCGTCGAGGTCGTAGGTCCAGGCGTAGTACGGGCACTGGAGGCCGCGCCGGACCTCGCCGGACTCCTCCAGGCACAGCCGGGCCCCTCGGCGGCGGCAGATATTGAGGAAGGCCCGCAGCTCGCCGGTGCGGAACCGATGGTCAGGACGCTCTCACGGCCGACCTGGACGGTGCGGAAGGCGCCGGGTTCGGCCAGGTCGGCGGAGCGTACCGCGCAGATCCACATCGACTCGAAGAGGAACTCCTGCTCCCGCCGGAAGATCTGCGGGTCCGTGTAGTAGTGCCCCGGCAGGGTCGCCGTCAGGCTGGGCGAGACCTGGTGCGTGGCGAGCGGGGACTCGGGGGCGGGGGTCGTCGTCACGTGCGTACTCCTCAAGCGGAACGTGCCTGTTGCTCAGGTGGGCGTGGCGGCGAGGCGGGCGGGGCCGGTCAGGCCGATGGGGTGTGCGGTGGAGCCGGTGAGGGCGGGTCGGCCTTCTCCTCGTGGAGGGCGATCTCGTCGTCCTGCGGGTTCAGGGTGGGAAGCGGCGGCGGATCTCCTCGGCGTCCAGCACCTCGTGGGTTTGCCGCCGAGACCGATCACCATCACGTCGTACGTGGGGACATGGGCGTCACCTATCGGCGGATGCGGGTCATCTTCGGGTCGAAGAGCGGCTCATCGGCCACGGTCGCGGAGACCTTCTCGCCGAAGTACTCGATGTGCACGCCGGTGCCGGTGGTCAGCGGCGGCAGCCAGGCGTACGCGACGCAGCGGCCCAGCGTGTAGCCGTACGAGGCGCTGGTGACGTAGCCGGCGGGGGTGCCGTCCACGTAGACCGGCTCCTTGCCCAGGACGACGAAGGCGGGGTCGTCGAGAAGGAGGGGCGTGAGCCTGCGGGTCACCTGGGGGAGGCGCCGGAGGGCTTCCTGCCCGACGAAGCCGTCCTTGCCCATGCGGACCGCGAAGCCGACGCCGCCTCGAACGGGTTGTGCTCGTCGGTCATGTCGGTGCCCCAGGCGCGGTAACCCTTCTCCAGACGAAGGGAGTTGAAGGCGGAGCGCCCGGCCGCGACCACACCGAGCTCCCGGCCCGCCTCCCACAGCGTGTCCCAGAGCCTCAGCCCCAGGTCGGCGGTGGTGTAGAGCTCCCAGCCCAGCTCACCGACGTAACTCAGGCGCATCGCCGTGACCGGGACATGCCCGAGGTGCGTCTCCTTGGCGCGGAAGTAGCCGAAGCCCTCGTGCGAGAAGTCGTCGCGGGTCAGCGACTGGACGAGGTCGTGGGCGAGCGGGCCCCAGACGCCGACGCAGCAGGTCCCTGAGGTGATGTCCCTGATCTGCGCGTCGGCCGGGGCGTGCCGCAGAAGCCAGTCCAGGTCGGTGGGGGAGTTGGCGCCCACCTGGAAGCGGTCCGGGGCGAGGCGCGCGACGGTGAGGTCGGAACGTACGCCGCCCGTCTCGTCGAGGAGCAGGGTGTACGTGACCGCGCCGGGCTTCTTGCGGAGGTTGTTGCTGGTCATACGGTTGAGGAAGCCGAGTGCTCCCGGGCCGGTGACTTCCAGGCGGCGCAGGGGGGGCATGTCGTACAGCGCGACCTTCTCACGGGTCGCCCTCGCCTCGGCGGCCGCGATCGGGGACCAGTAGCGGGGCGACCAGGCGTCGGGTTCGGGGAGTTGCAGTCCTTCGGTGAGCGGCGCGTTCGCCTCGTACCAGTGCGGGCGCTCCCAGCCGCCGCCCTCCAGGAAGCGGGCGCCGAGGGCCTGCTGGCGGGCGTGGAAGGGGCTGACGCGCAGCGGGCGCGGGTGCTCCAGCGGCTGGAGCGGGTGGACGACGTCGTACACCTCGACGAACTGCTGACAGCCGCGCTCTTCGACATACGACGGTGAGCGCTGCGCGTCCTCGAAGCGGGTGAGGTCGCACTCGTGGATGTCGACGGACGGGCGGCCGTCGACCATCCACTCGGCGACGGCCTTGGCGACGCCCGCGGAGTGGGTGACCCAGACGGCCTCGGCCAGCCAGAAGCCCCTGGTGGTGGGCGACTCGCCGAGGACCGGCAGGCCGTCCGGGGTGAAGGAGAAGACGCCGTTGAAGCCCTCGTCGATCTCCGTCCCGCGCAGGGTCGGCATCAGAGGGCGGCAGTCCTCCCAGCTCGGGGCCGAGTCCTCCTCGGTGAAGGGGTACGAGGAGGGCATCTCCATGTTCCGCGCCTTGGCCTCGCCGTACGGGAGGATCGCGAACGGGTCGACGGGCATGGGTTTGTGGGCGTAGGAGCCGATGCCGATGCGGTTGGTGTGCTCGCGGAAGTAGAGGTCGCGGTCCTGGAAGCGGAGGATGGGCCGGGAGGCCTCTGCTTCGTGGTCCTGGAGTTCGGGGAGCGGCTTCGTCTTCGCGTACTGGTGTGCGACGGGTTGCAGGTACGTCGACTCCGGCCATGCGGCCGATGAGCGGGCCCCAGAGACCGGCCGCCGAGACCACATGGTCGGCGGCGAAGACGCCCTGCCCGCCGACATCGTGATCGTCGGCATCGGCGCCGTCCCCAACTCCGCCTGGCTGGCGGGCTCCGCGCTCGCTCTCCACGACGGCGTCCTGTGCGACGACGGCTGTGTGACCGGGCTGCCGCAGGTGGTCGCCGTCGGTGACGTCGCCCGTGTCGGCGGCACCCGCGCGGAGCACTGGACCTCGGCCACCGAGCAACCCCGCGTCGCCGTACGCAATCTGCTCGCAGGGCGCACGGTCGAGACCGTCCGGCCGGTGCCCTATTTCTGGTCCGACCCGTACGGCGCCCGCATCCAGTTCGCCGGCCGGCACCACGCGTCCGACACCGTCCGGATCGCCGAGGGCGCGCTCGCCGACGACGGAGCCCCGGACGAGGGCGGCTTCCTCGCCCTGTACGAGCGCGACGGCCGTACGTCAGCCGTGCTGTCCGTGAACCGCCCCCGCCCGTTCATGCGGGTGCGGCGCGAACTGGTGCGTGCGGCGGGCGAGGTGGAGCCGGCGGCACGGTGACGGTCGTCCAGACCCGCTCCGGCCTACGAGTGAGACAGCTGTCCCGCTCCGCCTCGCCTCCGTATTCGCTCCTGGGTGCGCTCCGCCGCCCGGGCCTGCCGCCGGGCGCGGCGACGCTCCCGCCGCAGTGCTCGGGCCGAGCTGCTCGGGACCGACACCACGCCGTTGCGCTGGTTCCACACCTGGCGGGTCACCCACACGTCCAGCGCGCCCCATGTTGCCACGACCGTGCTGGCCACGCTGCTGAGCACCATGGGGAACGCCAGCCAGGAACCGGCCAGGGTGCACAGGAAGGCCACCATCGCCTGGATCAGCGTCACCGCGATGATGAGCACCGCGCGCACGGCCGCCGTGCGCACCGGATCGGGCAGCCGCCGACGCTTCGCGGGCTCCTCCACCCACAACGGCCGGTAGTACGGCTGATTTTCGCCTCTACCTTCGAGGAAACGCGCTCCTGCCGGCTGTTGTTCAGGCTGCTCGGAGGGGGCCTCCGCCGAGAGGAGCTGTCCGCCGTCGGCAGCGGGCCGTCGTCCGTCATCGGTGGACCGGGGCCGTTCGTCCGCCGAGGAACTCCCGTGCCCGTCGCGTCTGTCACGCCCGTCCGTCACGGAACTCCGCTGTGCCGCGGCGCCCGGCCCGCCGGGGCCCGAGGGGGCCCGCCGCGCGCCCACCGGGTCACCCGTGTCGCTCTCCCGCGCAGGAATACCGCCCTCCGGTGCCTGTGACCCCGGCTGCTCCGCCACAGGCGTCGCCGCACCGTCTCCGGGCGCTCCGCGCCGCTCCGCCGTGCCCATCAACGTGTCACTCCCCACCGCCGGCAGACAGCTCGCCCCGGGATCATGTGACCCCGGCTCCCCTGTGGTTGCCCGGCTTGCGCTGTTTTACGCCGCCTGGGCGCGGCATGCGGCGCCTGTGGCCGATTCCGCCCCCAATTCCCGTACAGAAAGACGATCGGCGTCCGCCGAAGATTCCCAACGAGCGAAGGAAACCGGCCAACCGATGAAGTTCCCCGACAGGAGCCGATCGCCCCAAGTGCCGGACCGCAGGAGACAATCTCCCGCAATGATCGGACAACTCCCCATGTCTCGTTCCCTACAGATGAGCAGTGCGGCCGGACAGGCCTTCGAGTTACCTGGGTGTCGGTAGTAGGCTCACGCCGTTTGTTGACGCACATGTGTACCCCCGGGCCGGCGGGGGTCAAGCTGGGGGAGGCCATGCGCTTTCGCGGGAAGTCCATCCGCCGGAAGATCGTGGCGCTGCTTCTCGTGCCCTTGCTGTCCCTGACCGGGATCTGGGGCTTCGCCACGTTCCTTACCGGCCGCGAGGCCGGACAGCTCTTCAACGTGTCGTACGTCGTCGAGGAGATAGGTTTCCCCACCGAGGACACCGTCCGCGTACTCCAGCAGGAACGCCGCCAGACTCTCGTCTACCTCGCCGACCCCCGCGCCTCCGACGCGCTCACCGCCCTGAAGCGCAGTCGGTCCGCCACCGACGAAGCCGTGGCCGCGCTCCGCACGAACGCCGAGGACGCCGACGTACGGGACGAGATGGGCGAGGCCACCGCGACGCGCCTGACCGCGATCCTGGACGGTCTCGACGGCATCTCCTCTCTGCGCGACAGCGTCGAGGAGGGCACCGTCAACGTGTCCCAGGCCCTCAACCTGTACAACCGCCTGGTGGACCCCTGTTTCACCCTGCTGGCCAACCTCGACGTCCTCGACAACGTGGAGATGGACAAGCAGGGACGCGCCCTCGTCAACCTCGCACGCGCGCGCGAACTGCTCTCCCGCGAGGACGCCCTGCTCGGCTCCGCACTCGTCTCGGGCCGGCTCACCCGCGACGAGATCCGCGATGTCGCCGACCTCGTGGCGCAGCGCACTCTGATGTACGACATCACCCTGCCCCTGCTGCCCTCGGCGGATCGCGAACGCTTCGAGCGCTACTGGAAGAACGCGAACACCGCCCCGCTGCGCGTCGCCGAGCGGGCCGTCATCGGCTCCGCTCCCGGAGAACCCCGCGGAGTCACCGCCAAGACCTGGGACACCGCCGCCGACCGGGTGCTCGACGAACTCGCCGACCTCAACACCGAGGCGGGCGACCGCTTCCAGGACCGGGTCCGGCCCCTCGCCGTCAACGTCATCGTGAAGGCCGCCATCGCGGGCGTGCTCGGTCTCGCCGCCCTGCTGGCCTCCCTCATCATGTCCATACGCATCGGCCGCATTCTCATCCGTGACCTGCGCCGCCTGCGCCAGGAGGCCCATGAGGCGGCCGGGGTCCGGCTGCCCAGCGTGATGCGCCGCCTCTCCGCGGGGGAGAAGGTCGACGTCGAGACCGAGGTCCCGCGCCTGGAGTACGACAAGAACGAGATCGGCGAGGTCGGCCAGGCCCTCAACACCCTCCAGCGCGCCGCCGTCGAGGCCGCCGTCAAGCAGTCCGAACTCCGCGACGGAGTCTCCGAGGTCTTCGTCAACCTCGCCCGGCGCAATCAGGTCCTGCTGCACAAGCAGCTCACCCTGCTGGACGCCATGGAGCGCCGCACCGAGGACACCGACGAACTCGCCGACCTGTTCCGCCTCGACCACCTGACCACGCGTATGCGCCGCCACGCCGAGGGCCTGGTCATCCTCTCCGGCGCCGCCCCGTCCCGGCAGTGGCGCAAGCCCATCCAGCTCATGGACGTCGTCCGGGCCGCCGTCGCCGAGGTCGAGGACTACGAGCGCATCGAGGTCCGCCGTCTCCCGCGCGTCGCCGTCACCGGCCCTGCGGTCGCCGACCTCACCCACCTCGTGGCCGAACTACTGGAGAACGCCACGGTGTTTTCGCCGCCGCACACCGCCGTCCAGGTGCTGGGCGAGCGCGTCGCCAACGGCTTCACCCTGGAGATCCACGACCGCGGCCTCGGTATGGCGGCCGAGGCCCTCCTGGACGCCAATCTCCGGCTCGCGGAGACCCCGGAGTTCGAGCTGTCCGACACCGACCGGCTCGGTCTCTTCGTCGTCAGCCGGCTCGCCCAGCGGCAGAACGTCCGCGTCTCCCTGCAACCCTCGCCGTACGGCGGGACCACCGCCGTGGTCTTCATCCCCGACGCGCTGCTCACGGACGACGTCCCGGACACCAACGGCATCGGCTTCCGCCTCGACCGAGCCCATCCCAGCAAGGAGGCCGAGGTCGAACAGGGGCGCGCCGCGGCGCTTTCCGAGGTGCCGGTACGGCTGCCGGGCCTCCCGCCTTCCCTCCTGGACGGGCCGGTCGAACTGGAGGCACCGGTCGACCTGGACTCCTTCGGCGGCTTTCCGGACGGACTCGACGACGAGGACCGCGAGGGCGGTCTGTTCCGGCCGCGCCGCTCCGTCGCCGGTGTTCCCGGGGAGCAGCACCAGCAGGCGCGCGACGGCCAGGGCGAACAGGCACGCCCCGGCGACGTCGGCACCGCGCGTCCCGGCCCCGTGCAACTGCCCAGGCGCCGGCTTCCCAAGCTCGTCAGCTCGCACGGCCGCCCGGTGACGGAGAGCGGCTCCCGGAGCGGTGACGACGAGCCTCCGGAGAACCACCCGCCGGGCACGGCCGGTCTTGAGGAGGCGAGGCCCCTGACGGCCCGTCGCGGGCACCACCCCGACCGGCCGGCTCCTCCGGGCGCGGACCACCCCGAGCCGCTGCCCCACCGGGCGGGCCGTGCCGAGCCGAAGCCTCCGGGCGCCGACCGCACGGAAACCCTCACCGGCCACGGGGACGAGGGCCGCGGGGACGAGCCGCCCGCCCTGCCCCAACGCCGTCGTACGGGCCCGTCGAGCGACGCGGCCGGGACGCCCCCGCGCGCGGACGCCCAGGCAGGCCAGGCAGAATCGGGGGCGGGCCCGCTGCCCCGACGCGTCCGGCAGGCCAATCTGGCCCCGCAGTTGAAGAACGGCCCCGAACGGCGCGCCGAGCGCGACAAGGCCCGCACCGACCGCGCGGACCTCGCCGAACGCGACGCCGACGAGGTACGCAGCCGTATGGCCTCGCTCCAGCGGGGCTGGCGGCGCGGCCGCGAGGAGAACGCTACGGGCGATGATGCCCAAGGCGGCTCAGCATCACGAGGAACGAGTAAGGGGGACGGTCGATGACCGCACCGAGGGACGCAGGGCCCACCACGACGGGCACGGAGTCCAGGGAGCTGAACTGGCTCCTGGACGACCTGGTCGAGCGTGTCGCCAGCATCCGCAAGGCGATCGTGCTCTCCAGCGACGGGCTGCCCACGGGCGTCTCCGAGGGCCTGACCAGAGAGGACAGCGAGCACTTGGCCGCCGTCTCCTCCGGATTCCACAGCCTGGCCAAGGGCGTCGGCCGCCACTTCGAGGCGGGCAGCGTCCGGCAGACCGTCGTCGAGCTCGACGAGGCCTTCCTGTTCGTCACCGCCGCCGGCGACGGAAGCTGCCTCGCCGTCCTCGCCGACGCCGACGCCGACATCGGTCAGATCGCCTACGAGATGACACTCCTGGTCAAGCGGGTCGGCATACATCTGGGCTCCGCTCCACGCACCGATGTGCCCTAGGACGGGTAGTGGGATGGCATGAGCGGAGACGGTCAGGGAAGAAGCCACTGGTTCGACGACGAGGCCGGGCCGGTGGTCCGTCCGTACGCCATGACGCGCGGCCGGACCAGCCATGCGGTCCAACACCGTCTCGACCTGATCGCGGTGGTCGTCACGGAACCGCACGCCGACGATCCGGAGGCGGACCACTCGCTGTCCCCGGAGCACGTGGACATCGTCGAACTCTGCCGTGACGCCCCGCAGTCGGTGGCCGAACTCTCGGCCGAGCTCGACCTCCCCATCGGGGTGGTGCGCGTCCTCGTCGGGGATCTCGTGGACGGCGAAATGGTCCATGTGACACGTCCCGTACCCCCGGCGGAGCTGGTGGACGAGAGTATTCTGCGCGACGTGATCAACGGCCTCCGGGCACTGTGAACGGCGCAGAAGCGGAGTAGTGACGTGACAGGCTGGCAGTTCTGGGTCGACCGAGGCGGCACCTTCACCGACATCGTCGCGCGGCGCCCGGGCGGCCGCCTGCTCACCCACAAGCTCCTCTCCGAGAACCCCACGCGGTACGCGGACGCCGCCGTCGCGGGCGTGCGCGAACTCCTGGGCGGCTCCGACGCCCCCATCGAGGCCGTCCGCATGGGCACCACCGTCGCCACCAACGCCCTCCTGGAGCGCAAGGGCGAGCGTACCCTCCTCGTCATCACCCGCGGCTTCCGCGACGCCCTGCGCATCGCCTACCAGAACCGCCCCCGCATCTTCGCCCGCGAGATCGAGCTTCCCGAACTGCTCTACGAGCGAGTCGTCGAGGTCGACGAGCGCATCGCCGCCGACGGCACAGTCCTGCGCGACCCCGACCTGGACGCCCTCGCCAGGCCGCTCCAGGAGGCGTACGACGACGGAATCCGCGCCGTCGCCGTGGTCTGCATGCACAGCCACCTCCACCCCGCCCACGAACAGGCCGTCGGAGAGCTGGCCGCCCGTATCGGCTTCCCGCAGATCTCGCTCTCCAGCGAGGTCAGCCCGCTGATGAAGCTCGTCCCGCGCGGGGACACGGCCGTCGTCGACGCCTACCTGTCGCCGGTGCTGCGCCGCTACGTCCAGCACGTCGCCGACGAACTCGAAGGCGTACGGCTGATGTTCATGCAGTCCAACGGCGGGCTCGCCGAGGCCGGGCAGTTCCGCGGGAAGGACGCCATTCTCTCCGGGCCCGCAGGCGGCATCGTCGGCATGGCCCGCATGTCGCAGCTCGCCGGCTTCGACCGCGTCATCGGCTTCGACATGGGCGGTACCTCCACGGACGTCTCGCACTTCGCGGGCGAGTACGAGCGGGTCTTCACCACACAGATCGCCGGGGTCCGGCTGCGCGCGCCCATGCTGGACATCCACACCGTGGCCGCGGGCGGCGGCTCGATTCTCCACTTCGACGGCTCCCGCTACCGCGTAGGGCCGGACTCGGCCGGCGCGTACCCGGGGCCCGCCTGCTACCGGGGCGGCGGCCCGCTCACCGTCACCGACGCCAACGTCATGCTCGGCCGCATCCAACCCGCCCACTTCCCCAAGGTGTTCGGCCCCGACGGCGACCAGCCCCTCGACGACGCGCTCGTCCGGGGCCGCTTCGCCGCCCTCGCGCGCGAGATCCGCGACCGCACCGGAGACGACCGTACCCCCGAGCAGGTCGCCGAGGGTTACCTGCAGATCGCCGTCGCCAACATCGCCAACGCCGTCAAGCGGATCTCCGTCCAGAAGGGCCACGACGTAACCCGTTACGCGCTCACCACCTTCGGTGGAGCGGGTGGCCAGCACGCGTGCATGGTCGCCGACTCGCTCGGCATCCGCACCGTCCTCGTCCCGCCCATGGCCGGCGTGCTCTCCGCCCTCGGTATCGGCCTCGCCGACACCACCGCCATGCGCGAACAGTCCGTCGAGGCACCCCTGGAAGCCGCCTCGATGCCCCGCGTCCGGAAGACCGCCGACGACCTGGAGGGCGCCGCCCGCGCCGAACTCCTCGCCGAGGACGTCCCCGAGGACCGTATCCAGGTCACCCGCCGCGCCCAGCTCCGCTACGACGGCACGGACACGGCCCTCGTCGTCGAGCTCACCGAGCCCGCGACCATGACCCACGCCTTCGAAGAACGCCATCGCGCCACCTACTCCTTCACCCTCGACCGTCCGGTCGTCGTCGAAGCCCTCTCCGTAGAAGCCACCGGTCTCACCGAACCCCCCGATCTGTCCCATCTCGCCGAGCGCCCGACCGCACCCGGCACCCTCGAAGCCGTACGCCTCCACACGGGCGGTGCCCGGCGCGACGTACCGTTGCGCCGCCGCGAGCAGCTCCCGCCCGGCGAAACCGTCACCGGACCCGCGATCATCACCGAGGCCGGCGCCACGACGGTCGTCGACGACGGCTGGCAGGCGGTCATCACGGACGACGGCCACCTGATCATGGAACGCGCGACGATTACGGAGAGTTCCGATCTCGGCACAGGAGCCGACCCGGTTCTGCTGGAGGTCTTCAACAACCTCTTCATGTCCATCGCCGAACAGATGGGCGCCCGCCTGGAGTCCACCGCCCAGTCGGTCAACATCAAGGAGCGCCTGGACTTCTCCTGCGCCCTCTTCGACCCCGACGGCAACCTGGTCGCCAACGCCCCTCACATCCCCGTCCACCTGGGCTCCATGGGCACGAGCGTCAAGGAGGTCATCCGGCGGCGCGGCGACGGCATGCGCAAAGGCGACACGTACGCCGTCAACGACCCGTACCACGGCGGCACGCACCTGCCCGACGTCACCGTGATCACCCCGGTCTTCGACACGGAGGGTGAGCGGATCCTCTTCTACGTCGCCTCCCGCGGTCACCACGCCGAGATCGGCGGCGTCCAGCCCGGCTCCATGCCCGCGAACAGCCGCACCATCGACGAGGAAGGCATCCTCTTCGACAACTGGCTCCTCGCCGAGAACGGCCGCTTCCGCGAGGAGGAGACCTTCCGCCTGCTCACCGAGGCGCCGTACCCCTCCCGCAACCCGAAGACCAACCTCGCCGACCTGCGCGCCCAGATCGCCGCCAACCAGAAGGGCGTCGACGAGGTCGCCCGCATGATCGAGAACTTCGGCCTCGACGTCGTCCAGGCCTATATGCGGCACGTGCAGGACAACGCCGAGGAAGCCGTCCGCCGCGTCATCGACGTCCTGGACGACGGCGAGTACGCCTACGAGACCGACTCCGGCGCCGTCATCCGCGTACGCGTGCGCGTGGACCGCGAAAACCGCTCCGCGACCGTCGACTTCACCGGAACGTCCCCGCAGCTCACCACCAACTTCAACGCGCCCTTCTCGGTGGTCAACGCGGCCGTCCTGTACGTCTTCCGCACCCTGGTCGCCGACGACATCCCCCTCAACGACGGCTGCCTGCGCCCCCTCGACATCGTCGTCCCGCCCGGCTCGATGCTCGCCCCCGAACCCCCGGCCGCCGTCGTCGCCGGCAACGTCGAGACCTCGCAGGCCATCACCGGCGCCCTGTACGCGGCCCTGGGCGTCCAGGCCGAAGGCTCGGGCACCATGAACAACGTCACCTTCGGCAACGAGCGGTACCAGTACTACGAGACCGTGGCCTCCGGCTCGGGCGCCGGCGACGGCTTCCCGGGCGCGCCCGTCGTGCAGACCCATATGACCAACTCGCGCCTCACCGACCCCGAGGTCCTGGAGTGGCGCCTGCCCGTCCACCTCGACGAGTTCGCGGTACGCCGGGGCAGCGGGGGCGCCGGACGCTGGCGCGGCGGAGACGGCGCCGTACGCCGCATCCGGTTCCACGAGCCCATGACCGTCTCCACGCTCTCCCAGCACCGCAGGGTGCGGCCCTACGGCATGGCCGGTGGCGAACCCGGGGCGCTCGGCGCCAACCGGGTGGAGCGCGCCGACGGCAGTGTCGTACGACTTGGCGGGAGTGATTCGGCGGATGTCGGCCCCGGCGACGTACTAGTCATGGAAACCCCCGGCGGCGGGGGCTACGGCCCACCGCCGCGCGACCACCATCAAGCAGGAGAAGAAACCGATGATCTTCGGGCGTTCTGAGCGCGGCAAGCCTCCGGTCGAGCCCGTCACGCTCAAGATCCTGGTGGCCGGTGGCTTCGGTGTGGGCAAGACGACCCTCGTCGGCGCGGTCAGCGAGATCAAGCCGCTGCGCACCGAGGAGGTGCTCACCGAGGCGGGCCGCCCGGTCGACGACACCAGCGGCGTGGAGGGCAAGCACACCACCACCGTCGCCATGGACTTCGGGCGCATCACGCTCCGCGAGGACCTGGTGCTGTACCTCTTCGGGACGCCCGGTCAGAACCGCTTCTGGTTCCTGTGGGACGAGCTGGCCTCCGGCGCCCTGGGCGCCGTCGTGCTCGCCGACACCCGCCGCCTGGAGGACTGCTTCGCCGCCGTGGACTACTTCGAACGGCGCTCCATACCCTTCGTGGTCGGCGTCAACTGCTTCGAGGGCGCCACCCGTTACCCGGCCGACACCGTCCGCCAGGCACTCGACCTCGACCCGGACGTGCCGGTCGTGCTCGGCGACGCCCGCGAGAAGGAGTCGGTCAAGGAGGTCCTCGTCGCCGTCGTCCGGCACGCGATGGCGCATGCGGCCGAGCGCCGCCACACCCTCACCACCACCTGACGCACGGGAACGGCCCGTACCCCCGCCGACCGGGGTACGGGCCGTAGCAGAAGGGCACGCGCGCGTGGTGCACGAAAAACCGCACGCGCGCGGGGGAGCCACGTCCCCGTTTTCAGTGCGCGCCGTCCTCGTGCCAGCCGAAGCTCTTCTCCACCGCCTTGCGCCAGTTGTGGTACTCGCGGTCCCGGACGGACGCCTCCATGGAGGGCGTCCACTCGACGTCCTTCTGCCAGTGCGACTTCAGCTCGTCGAGGTCGTTCCACACGCCGGTCGCGAGCCCGGCCGCGTACGCCGCGCCCAGGCATGTCGTCTCGGAGACCTTCGGGCGGATCACCGGCACGTCGAGGACGTCCGCCTGGTGCTGCATCAGGAGGTTGTTCTTGGTCATGCCGCCGTCCACCTTCAGGGTCGTGATGTGCACCCCGGAGTCCTGGTACATGGCGTCGACGACCTCACGCGTCTGCCAGCTCGTCGCCTCCAGCACCGCGCGCGCGAGGTGCCCCTTCGTGACGTACCGCGTGAGCCCGGTCACGACCCCACGCGCGTCGGAGCGCCAGTAGGGGGCGAACAGGCCCGAGAAGGCGGGCACGATGTACGCGCCGCCGTTGTCCTCGACGGTCGCCGCGAGTGTCTCGATCTCGTCGGCGGTACGGATGATGCCGAGCTGGTCGCGGAACCACTGCACCAAGGCGCCCGTGATCGCGATCGACCCCTCCAGGCAGTACACCGGCGCTTCGGTGCCGATCTTGTACCCCATGGTGGTGAGCAGCCCGCTCTTCGACGGCACGGGCCGGTTCCCGGTGTTGAGCAGCAGGAAGCTGCCGGTGCCGTAGGTGTTCTTCGCGGTGCCCACGTCGTAGCACGCCTGCCCGAAGACGGCCGCCTGCTGGTCGCCGAGCGAGGACGCCACGGGTACGCCCGAGAGCTGGCCCACGGCGGTGCCGTAGACCTCCGAGGAGGACCTGATCTCCGGCAGGACGGCCTCGGGCACGTTCATCGCCGAGAGGATCGAGGAGTCCCACTGGAGGGTCTCCAGGTTCATCAGCATGGTGCGCCCGGCGTTGGTGACATCGGTGACGTGGTGGCCTCCCTCGGTGCCGCCGGTCAGGTTCCAGATCAGCCAGGAGTCGATCGTGCCGAAGGCGATCTCACCGCGCTCGGCCCGTGCCCGCAGCCCCGGCACGTTGTCCAGCAGCCAGGCCGCCTTCGGACCGGAGAAGTAGCTGGCCAGCGGCAGCCCGGTCTGCTCGCGGAAACGGTCCTGCCCGTCCGAGCCGCCCAGCTCGTTGCAGAGCGCCGAGGTACGGGTGTCCTGCCAGACGATCGCGTTGTGCACGGGCTTGCCCGTGGCGCGGTCCCACAGGACCGTCGTCTCGCGCTGATTGGTGATGCCGAGCGCGCTGAGCTGGTCGGCACGCAGGCCCGCCTTGGCGATCGCTCCCGCGACCACGGCCTGGACCTTGGACCAGATCTCGGTGGCGTCGTGCTCCACCCAGCCCGGTTTGGGGAAGATCTGACGGTGCTCGCGCTGGTCGACGGCGACGATCGCGCCGCCCTGGTCGAAGATGATGCAGCGGCTCGAGGTGGTGCCTTGATCGATTGCGGCGACGTACTTCTGGGCGTTGTCCGGCATGACGTCCCCTTACGTCTTACGTCAGATGCGTCAGAAGGCTGCGTTGTAGATGAGGCCCGCGAGCGCCCCTCCGATCAGCGGGCCGACGACTGGGATCCAGGCGTAGCCCCAGTCCGAGGTGCCCTTGTTCGGGATCGGCAGGAAGGTGTGCACGATGCGCGGGCCGAGGTCACGCGCCGGGTTGATGGCGTAGCCGGTGGGCCCGCCCAGCGAGAGACCGATGCCGACGACCAGGAGGGCCACGAGGAGGATCGAGATGCCGGAGCCGTAGATTCCGGCGTCCTCGCCCGGGACCGGGCCGATTCCGATCCCGATGTTCTTGCCGAAGGCGAGGATCGGCAGGACCAGGGCGATCGTCGCGATGACCTCGGTGATCACGTTGGCGACCGGATTCCGGATCTCCGGGACGGTGGAAAAGATGCCGACGGTCGCAATCGGCTCGTCCGCGGTGTCCTCCGTGGCGCCTTCCTCGCGTACGTTGGCCTGGAACTGCGCGAAGTAGACGAGGTACGCGAGGACCGCGCCGAGCATGGCACCGACCATCTGGCCCAGCAGGTAGACCCAGACCTTGTCCCAGTCCCCCGTATCGACGGCGATACCGAAGGTGACCGCCGGGTTGATGTGCCCGCCCGAGAGGGGAGCGGCGGTGTACGCGCCCGCCAGCACGCCGAAACCCCAGCCGAACGTGATGACGATCCACCCCGAGGCCTTCGCCTTCGAGTATCTGAGGAGGACGGCGGCGACCACACCGGCGCCGAAGAGAATCAGGATCGCCGTACCGATGACCTCACCGACGAATATGTCTCCGTTGCTCATGGCGGCTCCTAGGCCCGGGCCCGGAGTGATCGACCCCGGACCTCCGTGCAGGGTGCGTTTCCCATGGCTCTTTTCAGCCGAAGGCAGGGAGGTCCCGCGCCCCGCCCGGCGTCCGTGACGAGCGTGCCGTCGCAGCCGAATCGCCCGTGGGGGATGGCCCGTAACGCAGGCGGGGAGCCCGAACGACGCAGTGCACAAAGGCGCCCGAATGCGGCGATGCCGACCGACACCGGAAGTGTTCACCGGCGATCAGGGACCGTCAAGGTCGCGGACCGCAATGGTTGAGGCCGCTACGAGGTTCGCTGCCGGCACCGACGTGGGACGGACGGTCCCGGTTCGACGGAGCGAATACCGGTCGAGGAACCGGCCGGAGTTCGGACTGCCGAACACCCTGCGCTGCCGTTGGTGAGCCCTGGGCCCGGGCCCTTCCCCACCCGGTCGTCGGCCCCGGCCCGGTCCCTCCATTCCGCACTCCGCCTGCACGGGTGTGCCTCCCGTACTGTGCCGGATCGCGTGCCCCGGCAGGCCCGCGCGGCCCAGACCCAGCCCGCCCCGGTGAGCGTCTTGGCAGCCTGCTTGTCTGGTGCCAGGCATGCGGGGCGGCCTGCCGGTGTCCGACGACGCTGCCGGGCGCGCACACGACCGTGGCCGGCGGCAGGGCGACGGGATGCCCGCCGAGACCGACCGGCGTGGTGGCGAACACGTTGACGTGCAAGAGCATCAGCTGGGCTATTCATGAGCTGTTCGCGCGGGACTCCCAGGCCGTCGCCACGTGCGCGCACGCCGGTTCGAAGGTCACCGCAATGCCACGACTGACGACCCGTGCCCGAACAGCCCCTGGTTCGCGGTGATCCCCACCCGTGCTCCCTCGACCTGCCGGTCGCCCGCGCTGCCTCGCAACTGCCAGGTCAGCTCGCACACCTGGGCGATCGCCTGCGCCGGAACCGCCTCACCGAAGGAGGCCAGCCCACCGCTGACGTTCACCGGTATTCGCCCGCCCGGGGCCGTCGCGCCCTCCCGCAGAAGCTTCGCCGCCTCGCCCTCGCCGCACAGCCCCAAGTCCTCGTACCACTGCAACTCCAGGGCCGTGGACAGGTCGTAGACCTCGGCGAGCGACAAGTCCTCGGGCCCGACAGCGGCCTCCTCGTACGCGGCCCGAGCGATCGACTTCCGGAACGACTCGGCCGGTGGCTCCACTGCGACCGCCGAGTCCGTCGCGATGTCGGGCAGATCCAGCACCGTGTTGGGGTAGCGCGGGGTCACCGTGGAGACCGCTCTGATCCGTACGGGATCACTCACCCCGCGCCGCCGCGCGAACTCCATGCTCGACAGCACGAGTGCCGCGCCACCGTCCGAGGTCGCGCAGATGTCGAGCAACCGCAGCGGATCCGCGACCACCGCGGAGGCGGCGACCTCCTCGGCGCTGACCTTTTTGCGGTAACGCGCATATGGATTCAGCGCCCCCATGGCCGAGTTCTTCGCCTTGACCTGCGCGAAGTCCTCCGCTGTGTCCCCGTGCAGGGCCATCCGCCTGCGCGCGTACAAGCCGAAATACGTCGGATTGGTCGCCCCGAGGACACGGAACCGCAGCCAGTCGGGGTCGTCGGGCCGGTCTCCGCCCGCCGGCCGGAAGAACCCCTTGGGCGCGGAGTCCGCCCCGACGACGAGCACCACGTCCGCGAGCCCCGAAAGGATCTGCGCCCGCGCGGTATTGACGGCCTGTGCCCCCGACGCGCACGCCGCGTACACGCTCGTGACCCGCGCCCCCTGCCAGCCCAGCGCCTTCGCGAACGTCGCCCCGGCCACGTACCCCGGATAACCGCCGCGCACCGTATCCGCGCCGACCACCGAACCGACGTCCCGCCAGTCCACCCCCGCGTCCGCCAGCGCCGCACGCGCCGCCACCGTCCCGTACTGGACGAAGCTCCTTCCCCACTTGCCCCACGGGTGCATGCCCGCGCCGAGCACCGCCACATCGCCTGTCATGCCGTCACCCCCCGTAACCCTGTCGGCCGCCAGTGCCACGTCGTCCAGACCGTCTCCGAGTCCTCGCTCAGCACGCCGGGGACGACCTCCACCTCCATGCCCACCGCCAGATCGGCGACGGTGACCCCGGGAACCGCCTGTCCCAGCACCACGAGACGCTCCGCGGGCAGTTCCACAGCAATCAACGCGTACGGCTCCCACGGAAGTTCCGGATTCGTCACATAGGGTGACGGAGGCCGGTACTGGCCATCCGTGTACGACCACACGCGCCCCCGCCGTGACAACGGCACCTCCTCCAGCTCGCCCCCCGGGCAGCCGGGATTCCGGCAGAAGGTGTCCTCACGCGGAAAGAAGACCGACGCGCAGGACGAGCAGCGCGTGCCCAGGAGCCGGAAGTCGTCTCCTTCCCCGGCGAACCATCCGCTGACCACAGGCGTGCGTGTACGTGACAAGGCCCCTCCACGGCACTGATCTGACGGAACGTCAGAAGTCTGCCACGGGCAACCTGAAATCGGCAGGGCGTCACCGCGAACCAAGCAGCCGCCTCCGGCGTCGGAGTAGCGGGAGGGACAGCCGGGGCCCACGGGGGTGGTGCCGGCCGTCCCGCACCCCTGAGGCACCGCGGGCTCCCCGGGGCGATGGGTACAGGTCCGCTACTTCACCCCGCACAACTTCGTGGGCGAGCGCATCGACGGCTATCGGCAGCCACTGTGCATCCTCACCCGCCCCGCCGCCGAAGCCCTCCACCAGGCGCAGACCAAGCTCCTGCGGCAGGGCTGCTCCCTGAAGGCGTACGACTGCCACCGGCCCCAGCGCGCGGTGGACCACTTCGTCCGCTGGGCCAAGGATCTCGACGACCAGCGCATGAAGGCCGAGTTCTATCCTCACGTCGACAAGACCCGCCTCTTCGAGGACGGCTGCATCGCGGAGAAGTCCGGCCGGCGAACAGCGCGCCGACCGACAACTCCTGAAGGGCACTCTCGAAGCCCTGGGTTTCGTGAACCTGCCGGAGGGGTGGTGGCACTTCACGTACAAGCCGGAGCCGTACCCGGACACCTATTTCGACTTCCCGGTGTCCCAGAAGTCCCTTAAGCCCACGCATTGAACCGCCCTCAGAAGACGTCCTCCAAGTGATCGGATACAGTCCGCCGCGTGTCCGCAACCCAACACCCAAACGCCAATTCCGCACCGGACTCCCACTGTTCGAGCTGCGGAGCGCCCTACGGAGAGGGCGTCTCCGGCTGGCCCCGTACCTGCCCGGCCTGCCACACCGTGGCCTACCGCAACCCGCTCCCCGTGGCGGTGGCCCTCCAGCCCGTGTACGACACCAAGGGCACGGCCCTGGTCGTCATCACCCGGACCATCGCTCCCGCGCGCGGGGGCACGGCTCTGCCCGGAGGGTTCATCGACGACCGGGAGGACTGGCGCCGCGCCATCGTGCGTGAACTCAAGGAGGAGACGGGCATCGACGCGGCCGAGCGCGACGTCCGCCTCGCCGACGCCATGAGCTCGCCCGACGGCCACCTGCTGCTCTTCGGGCTCCTCCCGGAGCGCCCGGTCGCCAACCTGCCGCCCTCCGCCGCCACGGACGAGACGGAGGGCTGGCACCTGCTGCGCAGGCCGGCCGAACTCTGCTTCCCGCTGCACACCTTGGCGGTACAGGCGTTCTTCGAAGGCCGGTACGTCTGACTCAGCGCCGGGCGAGTCCTCGTACCCGAACGGGATACGCGGGCTCGCCCCGGCCGTCCTCGCCGTCCCGCTCCACGACAACCCGCTGCCCCGCCCAGCGCGTCACATACCGCTCGATCTCCGGCTCGTCCCAGCCGTCGCCCGGATCGGGCACCACGAGTCCGCCCCCGGTCCGCCCACGCGGGGGCGCCCACACCTCCAGCTCCAGACCACGGTCGGCGCCCTGCACGGGCAGGACGGCACCCGCGCGCGCGAGCACCGGAACCCGCGACAGAGGCGCCTGCATCAGCACCTGGCCGGGACCTTCGTACGCCTCCTCGGTCACTGTGTCGTACCAGCGCCCCCGCGGTAGCTGTACCGCACGCCGGTCCGCGCCCGGATCCAGCACAGGCGCCACCAACAGACAGTCACCGAGCAGGAAGGCGTCCTCAACGTCGCGCAAGGCCCGGTCCTCGGGCGAGCCCCACCACACCGGACGCACATAGGGCGCCCCCGTACGGCGCGCCATGTGCGCCAGCGTCACGAAGTACGGCAGCAGCCGCCTCCGCTCCACGAGCGCCACGCGCGCGTGCTCCAGGACCTCGTCCCCGAACTCCCAGGGCTCCCTGCGCCCCGCCCGCAGACTCGCGTGCGTACGGAACAGCGGCAGATACGAGCCCAGCTGGAACCACCGCAGATACAGCTCTGGAGACGGGCTCCCGTCGAACCCGCCCACATCGGGGCCCGAGTACGGCACCCCGCACAGCCCCAGCCCCAGCACCAGGGACAGCGACGCCCGCAGCCCCGGCCAGCCCGTGGCCACATCCCCGGACCACGTGCCCCCGTAGCGCTGCATCCCGGCCCACCCGGAGCGCGAGAAGATGAACGGTCTCTCCTGGGGCGCCAGTGCGCGCAGCCCCTCGTACCCGGCCCTGGCCATGCACAACGCGTACACGTTGTGCGCCTCGCGATGATCACCGCCACGCCCCTCCAACGCGTGCCGGGCCGAACGCGGCAGCGTGTTCTCTCCGAAGGCCGTGAACGACGTCGGCTCGTTCATGTCGTGCCAGAACCCGGCGAACCCCAGGGCGAGCCGTTCCTCGTAGAGACCGCCCCACCACGCTCGGGTACGCGCACGCGTGAAGTCCGGATAGACCGACTCCCCTGGCCACACGACACCTTCCACGAGCCGCCCCGTCGCGTCCCGCACGAACGCGTCCGCCGCCGTTCCGCTGTCGTACACAGCGTTGCCGGGCTGAGCCTTGACGGCCGGATCGACGATCGACACCAGACGGGTTCCCTGACCGCGCAGTTCCTCGGCGAGATCGGGCAGCTTCGGGAAGCGCTCCCGGTCGACCGTGAACACCTGGTGTTCGTCGTAGTGATCGATGTCCAGGTGAATCGCGTCCAAGGGCAGACCATGCTCCCGGTAGCCCGCGACGATCCGCCGTACCTCCTGGTCGCTCCCGAACCCCCAACGCGCGTGATGGTGCCCCAGCGCCCACGCCGGCGGCAGCGCGGGCGCCCCGGTGAGCGCGACCCAGGCATGCAGCACGCGCGCGGGAGTGCCCACCATCACCCAGCAGCGCAGCGGGCCGCCGTCCATCCGCAGCTCGCACGTCCCGGCCCGGTCGTGCCCGGAGCCCGCGCCCTCCTCGCCCTCCCGCAACGTCAGCGTGCCGTCCCAGGTGGAGTCGTGGAACACCAGATGCGTGGCCGCGTCCGCCACCACCATCTGCACCGGCATGGTGATGTACAGCGGATCGTCACCGGGCGCGAAGGAGTGGCCGGGATCGGTGTTCCACAGCCGGTACGCACCGTCACGCAGCCGGGGCCCGGCCGCGCGCCCGCCCAGCCCGAAGAACCGCGCGTCGGCCGCCACCTCCGAGCGCTGCAGCCAGCGCGCCGGGCCCCCGTCGGCCGGTTCCCACCAGCGCGGCGGCAGATCACGGCGCAGGGGCACCCCACCGGGCGTACGCACCTCGACCGCGCCGTGCCGCGACACGATCACCGTCACTCGCTCGGCCACCACCCGCCACGCGCCATCCATGTCGGGCTCCAGGACGGCCCGCGGATCCGCCTCCGGGCAGCGGCCCGAGAGCGCGTACGACGGCTCCGGCCCGGTCCCGTCCCAGCCCCAGAAGACGGCACCGTTCGTGGCGACCGTGATCCGCAGCTCGGACCGCGCGAACCGGACGACCCCGCCCCCAGGCCCCGGCTCCACCTCCTGCACGGGCCCGGGCACCCGCGCGCGCTCAGCACCCCGCTCCGGCAACCCGGCGGCGTCGACACGCCTTCTGCGCCACGCCGCCCGCACGGTGCGCCACCCCTGAGCCGCCCCCGCCGAACCGACCGCCTTCACCGAACGCACCAGGTCACGACCGTTCATGCTGCTCACCCTGCCACTGACGGACCCCAAAGTGTGACCCGTTCAGCTGCCGTTCACCCGTGGTGACGTCACATCTTCACGAAGCCGACCGCGCGCGGCACACCCTGGTGCGGAAGACGATCACATGGCATCGTCCGTGTCAGCCGCGCGACGCGCACACCCCTGCCCGTGCACGCCCGCCGCACACGACGCGCACAGTCCGGGAGCCGCCCCATGACCCAAGCGAACCCCACACCGCTCTGGCAGCCCGATCCGGAACGGATCGCCCAGGCACAGATCACCAGATTCCAGACCTGGGCCGCCGAGTACCACGGAGCCCCGTCCGAGGGCGGATACGCGGCCCTGCACCGATGGTCCGTCGACGAACTGGAAACGTTCTGGAAAGCCGTCACTGAGTGGTTCGACGTACAGTTCTCGACCCCCTACGCGCGCGTGCTCGGCGACCGCGCCATGCCCGGCGCCGAATGGTTCCCCGGAGCGACCCTCAACTACGCCGAACACGCCCTGCGCGCGGCTGGCACCCGCGCCGGCGAACCGGCCCTCCTGCACATCGACGAGACCCACGAACCACGTCCGGTGACCTGGGCTGAACTGCGCCGCCAGGTCGGCTCCCTCGCCGCCGGACTCCGCACCCTCGGCGTACGCCCCGGAGACCGCGTCAGCGGCTACCTCCCGAACATCCCACAGGCCGTCGTCGCCCTCCTCGCCACAGCGGCCGTCGGCGGTGTCTGGACGTCCTGCGCCCCCGACTTCGGCGCCCGCAGCGTCCTCGACCGCTTCCAGCAGGTCGAACCGGTCGTGCTGATCACCGTCGACGGCTACCGCTATGGCGGCAAGGACCACGACCGCCGCGACACCGTCGCCGAACTGCGTCGCGAACTGCCCACCCTGCGCGCAGTCGTCCACATCCCGCTCCTCGGCACCGAGGCCCCCGAGGGCGCCCTGGACTGGTCCGCCCTGACGTCCGCGGACATGGAACCTGTCTTCGAGCAGGTCCCCTTCGATCACCCCTTGTGGGTGCTGTACTCCTCCGGCACGACCGGCCTGCCCAAGGCCATCGTCCAGTCCCAGGGCGGCATCCTGATCGAGCACCTCAAACAACTCGGCCTGCACTGCGACCTGGGCCCCGAGGACCGCTTCTTCTGGTACACGTCCACCGGCTGGATGATGTGGAACTTCCTCGTCTCCGGCCTCCTGGTGGGCACGACAGTCGTCCTGTACGACGGCAGCCCCGGCCACCCCGACACGGGCGCGCAGTGGCGGGTCGCCGAACGCACCGGAGCGACCCTCTTCGGTACCTCCGCCGCGTACGTCATGGCCTGCCGCAAGGCAGGCGTACACCCCGGGCGCGACTACGACCTCTCCCGCGTCCAGTGCGTCGGCACCACAGGCTCCCCGCTGCCGCCCGACGGCTTCCGCTGGCTGCACGACGAGGTACGCGACGACCTGTGGATCGCCTCTGTCAGCGGCGGCACCGACGTGTGCTCCTGCTTCGCGGGAGCAGTACCCACACTCCCGGTCCACATCGGCGAACTCCAGGCCGCCTGCCTCGGCACCGACCTCCAGTCCTGGGACCCCAGCGGCAAACCCCTCACCGCAGAAGTCGGCGAACTCGTGGTCACCAACCCCATGCCCTCCATGCCGATCCACTTCTGGAACGACCCGGACGGCAGGCGCTACCACGACAGCTACTTCGACACGTACCCCGGCGTCTGGCGCCACGGCGACTGGATCACCATCACCTCACGCGACTCCGTCATCATCCACGGCCGCTCCGACTCCACACTCAACCGCCAAGGCGTACGCATGGGTTCGGCCGACATCTACGAAGCCGTCGAACGCCTCCCCGAGATCAAGGAGTCCCTCGTCCTCGGCATCGAACAGCCCGACGGCGGCTACTGGATGCCCCTCTTCGTCCACCTCGCCCCAGGCGCGGAACTCGACGAGGCCCTCCTGAACCGCATCAAGCAGACCATCCGCGAACAGCTCTCCCCACGCCACGTCCCCGACGAGGTCATCGAGGTCCCCGGCGTCCCCCACACCCTCACCGGCAAACGCATCGAGGTTCCGGTGAAGCGCCTGCTCCAGGGCACCCCGCTGGAGAAGGCGGTCAACCCCGGCTCCGTCGACAACCTCGACCTCCTGCACTTCTACGAGGACCTGGCCCGCAAGCGCGCCTGATCGACCCCACGGTCATTGTCAGTGCCGACGGTTACTGTGAGTGAGCATTGATCGACCGCACACAGGGGGAACCATGGCGCACACCGAGCACCAGACCATGCGACGCGTCCTGCGCCGCGAAATCGCCGGCACCATCGGCCTGTTGACCGACGAACAGGACTTCACGGCGATGCGGCGCTACCGCACCTTCACCTTCGACGACCACACGACCTACCTCAAGCAAGTGGAAGCCCTGCTCAGGACGCTCGCCTCCCAGGGCAGCCACACCACAGTGGCCCTCTTCGACCCCGAGGAGTACGTGGAGTTCTGCACCGAGACCGGCCTGGAACCGGACGCCGCGACCAGCCGCACCCGCTTCACCGCCGAACTGGCCGCCACAGGAGCGAGCCTCCCGTACGAAGGACAACCCCTCACCGAACTCGTCCCCCAACTGATCCACGAGGCCGTCCGACAGGCCACGTGGCAGTACGCCACCACGCTCCTCGCCGGCATCGGCACCTGCGCCTCCTGCGGTGAGGACATCGGCCGCGCCGCCTTCGTCCGGGCCTCCCACCTGCTCACCCGCATCCTCGACACCGCAGGACCTGGCGAGCGCCACCTCGTGTGCAGCGTCTCGGCCGCCCCCGAACCACTCATCGCCGCCCTGTGGGCCGAAGAGGACCCCGAGGGCACCACGCGCCTCGACGAGACCGAAGCCCTCGAGTTCACCACGGTCCTGGCCCTCGGCGTCGCCACACAGCGCCCCGGCGGCCTCGTCATGCGCACCAGCACCCCCGACACGACCGACCGTGTCTACGGCTGGCGCCTGCGCGGAGAAGTCCTCGAACCTCTCACCGCCGGAGAGGTCTTCGACGCCTACTGCACCGACATGGAATCCGGAGACCTCATCTCCCCGGAATCGGGCGTCGACTACTGCGTACCACCCGACCTCGGAGAGGACGGACCAGCCACGGGTGGCCACGCGCACTGAGACGCGCGAGGGGCGCCCCACCACCCGGTGGAGCGCCCCTCGGCAAGAGCCCGCCGCTGCAGCGAAGCTACTCGCCGGACAACACCGCCTGAGCCGCCTTGCGCGCCTCCTCAGCGGTGTCCGCCGCACGCGCGGCAGCAGCAGCACGCTCGCACTGCGCCAACGTGTACTTCGCCAGCGTCGCCCGCACATAAGGAAGCGACGCCGAACCCATGGACAGAGAGGTGACACCCAGACCGGTCAGCACACACGCGAGCAGCGGGTCCGACGCGGCCTCACCGCAGACACCACAGCTCTTGCCCTCGGCCTTCGCCGCCTCGGCGGACAGCGCAACCAGGTCGAGCAGCGCGGGCTGCCACGGGTCCTGCAGCCGAGACACCGCGCCCACCTGCCGGTCCGCGGCGAACGTGTACTGCGCGAGGTCGTTGGTTCCCAGCGACAGGAACTCGACCTCCTGCAGAATCGACCGCGCCCGCAGAGCGGCCGACGGAATCTCCACCATCGCGCCGAACTTCGCCTGCAGCCCGGCCGCCCGGCACGCGTCCGCGAACGCCTTTGCGTCCGTACGGTCCGCGACCATCGGAGCCATGACCTCCAGGTAGACCGGCACCCCCTCGGCAGCCTTCGCAAGGGCGGTCAGCTGGGTCCGCAGCACCTCAGGGTGGTCGAGGAGTGTCCGCAGCCCCCGCACGCCCAGCGCCGGGTTCGGCTCGTCGGCCGGAGTCAGAAAGTCCAGCGGCTTGTCCGCCCCCGCGTCGAGCACCCGCACGACGACACGGCCCTCGGGGAAGGCATCAAGGACCTGACGGTACGCCTCGACCTGCTTCTCCTCGGAGGGCGCGTTCTTGCTGTCGTCCAAGAAGAGGAACTCGGTACGGAACAGACCGACACCTTCGGCCCCCGCCTCGACCGCCGCCGGCACATCGGCAGGGCCGCCGACATTGGCGAGCAGCGGCACCTTGTGCCCGTCCGACGTGGCACCCGGCCCGGTCGAAGCGGCCAGCACGGCCTTCCGCTCCGCGGCCGCGGCCTCCAGCGCGGCCCTCTTCTCCGCACTCGGGTTCACGAAGATCTCACCGGTGCTGCCGTCCACGGCGATCGTCGTGCCCTCGGCAATCTCACCGGCACCGGGCAGCGCGACCACGGCGGGTACACCGAGCGCCCGCGCCAGAATCGCGCTGTGGCTCGTGGGCCCGCCTTCCTCGGTGACGAAACCGAGGACAAGAGCGGGGTCGAGCAGCGCGGTGTCCGCCGGCGCCAGGTCGCGGGCGATGAGCACATACGGCTCGTCACTGTCGGGCACCCCCGGCATCGGCACCCCGAGCAGTCTGGCGACGATACGGTTCCGCACGTCGTCGAGGTCGGCCACGCGACCGGCGAGGTACTCACCGGCACCGGCCAGCAGAGCGCGGTACGCGGCGAAAGCGTCGTACACCGCGCGCTCGGCCGAGCTGCCGACCGCGATGCGCCGCTCCACATCCGCCATCAGCTCGGGATCCTGCGCCATCATGGCCTGCGCCTCGAGCACGGCCTGGGCTTCGCCCCCCGCCAGATTGCCGCGCGCCATCAGATCGGCCGCCACAGCTTCCACGGCCTTGCGAGCGCGCCCCTGTTCGCGCTCCGCCTCCTCTGCCGGTATCTGCTTGGCAGGCGGCTCCAGCACAGCCGTCCCCATGTGCCGAACCTCGCCGACCGCCACACCGTGGCTCACGCCGACGCCTCGAAGCGTTGTCTCCATCTCACCCGTCTCCGATAATGCGGCGGCCCCGCCGCCGCGGTGGTTGTCCAACTAGCCGTCTAGTACGGACTGAGGTCACTGCCAGTCGAAGAGAGCGTCGCCGGCCTTCACATCGTCGTCCTGGCGAAGCTCGGCGAGGGAGCCGGCCGTGGCCTCGAGTGCCACGACCGGGCAGACCGGGGACTTGCCCGCGGCTTCGACGGCGGCGGGGTCCCAGCGCACCATGGCCTGGCCGCGCGTCACGGTGTCCCCCTTGTTCACGAGCAGCTCGAAGCCCTGACCGTTGAGCTGCACGGTGTCGATACCCAGGTGTGTGAGCACACCGTGGCCTGCGCTGTCGACGACGACGAAGGCGTGCGGGTGGAGCGAGACAACGACTCCGTCCACGGGGGCGACAGCCTCCGAGGCCTCACGTACGGGGTCGATGGCCGTGCCGGGGCCCACCATCGCACCTGAGAACACGGGGTCCGGTACCGCGGCGAGTCCGATGGCACGTCCTGCAAGAGGGGACGTCACGGTGGTCATGGGAAGCCTCCCAGGGGTGGAGATGCATATGGGTCGTCACTGCCTGTCCTGGACGACGCACTGTTGAGCAGCGTATGTCATACGAACTATCGGTTCCGCACGAGACGTACGGGTTGACGGCCGTAGAGCACAGCGCAATCGGTTTGCGCCCGCTCCGGGCCCACGTGTACAGTCGTACCCCTGCTTGGGGCCAAGGAGACGCGACCCAGCGTCCCACGCCCGGCAGCACCCAACTTGTCAGATCCTATTCTCGGGGTCCGCTTCTGCATGTCTGCAGGAGCGTGGTCAGAGAGACGGAAAAACACTGATAGAGTCGGAAACGCAAGACCGGAGGGAAGCGCCCGGAGGAAAGCCGCGAGAGTGAGTCTCTCGGGTGAGTACGAAGGAAGCGTTCGTTCC